>JBBTJH010000001.1:0-3560 GCA_038059555.1 Pseudomonadota bacterium
GAGACGCTGTCGAAGACTGCCTCGACAGCAACCTTCGGCGCGCCCTCGACGCCGAGCAGCGTTCCGGTTTCTTTCAGAGAAATGCCGAGCTTTTCAAAATCGGCGAGAATTTCGGCCGGCACGTCATCGAGCGATTTATATTTCGCGCCGGTCTTGGGCGCCGAATAATAATAGGCGTCCTGATAATCGATCTTTGGATATTTCACCATCGCCCAGGTCGGCTCGTCCATCTTGAGCCAGCGCTCATAGGCCTTGAGGCGCCAATCCAGCATCCACTCCGGCTCTTCCTTCTTCGCCGAGATGTAGCGGATCGTATCGGCGGAGAGGCCCTTTGGCGCTTTTTCGGATTCAATATCGGTCGTGAACCCATACTTATAGGTCTCGAGCGCTTTGGCGGCGTCGATCGTCGATTTGTCGATGCGTGTCGTCGCTTCGCTCAACTCTCGCCTTCTTTCGCGTTCTTGGCCGCCTCTTCGACCTTCTTCATCATCTGCGCGACGATGAGGGCGAACACCGACCACAGGGCCGCGTAAACGGCGCCGCCCGCGAAGGCGATCAGCATCTGGTCGCCGCGATCGACGTGCTGGGATTTGCCGACCATGTGCAGCCCCTCGATCGCAACGAGGAGGATGATCGCGACAATCGCTGCGCGTAACGCGGCGCGCTCGTAAAATTTGCGGTTGGAGGCGCCGGTCATTGCAGCCCCTCCGCCAGCAGCACGACGCCCTCGGTCGCGGCAATTCTGTCCTTCGCGATTTCCTGATAGTCGGGCGATCCCGCCCAGGCGAAGAAAGATTTCTTGTCGGGGAACGACATCAGCACGACGCGGTTCGCGTCCCACTTTCCTTCAAGCACTTTCGGAGCGTCGTCAGCGGCGAGCACAGCGCCATTGAATTTTTCAAACACCGGCATGAAACGCGACATATACCGGTCGTAAGTCGGCCGGTCGTGGATTTTCAACTGAACGATGGCGTAGACGGTCATTCATGTTTCTCCGTTCATTCTGGCATCCTTCGAGACGCGATGCTTCGCATCGCTCCTCAGGATGAGGCTCGTTTTTGCCGCGCCGGAAGAGCTCCTCATCCTGAGGAGCGCCGAAGGCGCGTCTCGAAGGATCGGTGCAATTTGCGCGCTCATGCCGCCCTCGCTTTCACGCGCGCATATGCGGCTGGCCATTCGCGGCAGAAGGCGTCGGCGGCGTCTTCGGTCGAATTCCACCCGATCGACACGCGGATGCCGCAGCTTGCGAGATCGTCGTTGACGCCCATGGCGGAGAGAACGTGGCTAGGCTTCGTCTTGCCGGAAGAACACGCAGACCCCGACGAGATCGCAATCCCGGCAAGGTCCATCGCCATCAGCTGCGTTTGCGATGTAAATCCCGCGGCCGACATCGAGAGTGTGCCGGGAAGGCGCGCTTCCCCTTTACCCCAGATTTGAGCGCCGGCGCTTTCAGCGGCGTTTTGCATGCGGTCGCGCATGGCGGAAATGAACGGCGCTTTTGCAAGCGAGCTTCCCGCAAGATCGGCCGCAACGCCAAGACCCGCGATCGCCGGCACATTATGCGTCCCGGCCCTTCTGTTGCTCTCATGCCCGCCGCCGCGCATCACGGGATGGAGCGGCAGGTTCGGCCCGGCGATCAGTGCGCCGACGCCGATCGGCCCGCCGAATTTGTGCGCAGTGACGGCCATGAGGTCCGCGCCGGACATGACGAAATTCACCGGCACTTTTCCGACCGCCTGCGCGGCGTCGACGAAAATGAGCCCGCCTTTGTCATGCGCAATGGCGGCTGCGTCCTGCACCGGCTGAATGATCCCCGTCTCGTTATTGGCGAACATCAAACAGACGAGGAACCCGCCATCGCGCTTTGCGTCATAACCCTTGAGGCGATCTTTCAGCCATTGAAGATCGGCGAGGCCCGATTTCAGCGCCGGGATAGTCTCGACCGGAACGCCGGTTTCGCCGGCGTTCGCCGGAACAGCCGCGTGTTCGATCGCGCTGACGAAAATGCGTTTGACGGCGCCCGTCTTCACCGTGCCGTTCAGCGCGTAATGAATAGCCTCCGTCCCGCCGCCGGTGAGGATGACGCCGTTCACTGGCGCATTGACGAGCGCGCGCAGTTTCTCACGGCCCTCTTCGACGATGGCGCGGGCGCCTCTTCCTTCTTCGTGCACCGACGACGAATTGCCGATCGTCGCCATCGCGCGCGCGACCGCGTCGATCACTTCCGGACGCACCGGCGTCGTCGCGTTATAATCGAGATAATGCCTTGTCACTTCGCCCTCGCCTCATCAGCGCCGCTCTCCTTCCCCGTCCGCCGGGGAGAGATAGAAGGCGCATTCACCGCCGCCATACCGGCTACGCGTTTTTCAATGACGTCTTCAAGCGTCACGGCGTCGAGAAATAGCTCGATTTGCCGGCCGAGTTCATCCCAGAGATCGTGCGTCAGACAGCGCGCGCCGGAGCCCTGACACCCGATCTCGCTGCCGCCGCAGGCCGTCGTTTGAATTTCTTCATCAACCGCCTCAACGATGGCGGAAACGCTGATCGCTCCCGCCGGGCGCGCGAGACGATAACCGCCCGCAACGCCGCGGGCGCTTTCCACCAATCCCGCGCGGCGCAACTTGGCGAACAGCTGTTCGAGATAGCCGGCCGAAATGCCCTGCCGCTCCGCGACATCGGGAAGCGAGACGAGCTGATTTTTTCCAGCCGCCGCAATATCCGCCATCGCCTGCACCGCGTAGCGGCCTTTGGTGGTCAGTTTCATTCGCTTGCCTTTCAGGGCGCGTTGCGGAATCGTTGCAACGAAGTCACAGCGCCTGTGCAATTCGCCGGGGGCTCCCCATTTCATGGTAAAGCCGCGCCGACATCAGCCGCTGCGGCTTCAGATAAGAAACCCGACTAAAACAGTCAACTATAAAATCCAGCGGTTTTTCAGTGCTCGCTGGCGGTTTTCAAGGGCTGACCACGGCAATCGGGACGGCGGGCGCGAGCCCCGGCCGGACAGACATATAAAGGAACATCGATGCCTGAAGTGATTTTCGCCGGACCAGAAGGACGTCTTGAAGGCCGTTATCAGCGCGGCCGCGGGGAGAACCCGCCGCTGGCGCTGGTCCTTCATCCCCATCCCCTGTTCGGCGGGTCGATGAATAACCGCGCGGTTTATGAGCTCTACAACATGTTCCTGCGCCGGGGCTTCTCGGTCATGCGCTTCAACTTCCGCGGCGTCGGCCGCTCGGTCGGCGAATATGACCAGGGTCAGGGCGAACTCGCGGACGCGGCGACGGCGCTCGACTATCTGCAATCCTTGAACCCCAACGCCCCGTTCGCCTGGGTCGGCGGCTTCTCCTTCGGCTCATGGATCGGCATGCAGCTCTTGATGCGCCGCCCGGAAATCGTCGGCTTCATCTCGGTGGCGCCGCCCGCCAACATCTACGATTTCGGCTTCCTCGCCCCCTGCCCCTCCTCGGGCATGATCATCCAGGGCGCCGCCGACAAGATCGTGCCCCTCGATGCGGTGCAGAAGCTGGTGACCAAGCTCAATCACCAGAAGGGCATCAAGA
>JBBTJH010000002.1:0-1905 GCA_038059555.1 Pseudomonadota bacterium
GAATTGTCCCACCAGATCTTGGCGTCGATTTCCGGATGGCGGACCGTGAACTTGTCCTGCGCCGAGCGGCCGGTGTGCTCGCCGGTTTTGACGACGAGGGGGCCATCGGCCGCGACCTCGCCTTCGCCCCTTGCGACCGCGATTTCATAATAGGCGGCGGCGGTCAAATTTCTGAGGCGCGAGGGCGCCGCGTCTTCAAAAGCGGAAATAGCGGCGGCAGCCGCCTTGATCGATGCACTCATTTGGAAGGGTCCTCCCGAGACGCCTTTACGCGGATGACAAACTGGTCGCCGGTCTGGCCGGGGACAGTCCCGGGCCGGGTTGCGGCGGCTCATAATCCAAAAATCGGGCCGAAGCGACCCTTCAAAAACGAAAAAGAGCGACTTCCCGCGCGCCTTGATCCGCCCCGGCGGGCCGTGCGACAGAGCGGCGCGCCAAAAAGGAGAAACTCTATGCGTCATTTTGGGAAACCCGCCGCCGCCATGGCCGCTTTGAGCCTTCTTGCCGCCTGCGGCGGGCCGGGCTCGGCGCCAGCGGTCGACCCCGCAGTTCTCGCAGCGCTCGGCTCCCCCGCTGAAACGGCGGCGCCGCTCGACGGCGACATCACGCCGGCGGGCCTTGCCCGTCAGATCAAGACGCTTTCCTCGGATGAATTCGAAGGCCGCGCGCCGACGACGCCGGGCGGGGAAAAGGCCCGTAATTATATCGCCGCAGAATTCCAGCGGATCGGGCTCGAACCCTTGAACGGCTCGTGGTTCCAGACGGCGGAAATGGTCGAGACGACCGTCGATCCTGCGACTTCCTATTTGCGCTTCGACGATAACGGCGAGGTCAAGGACATTGCCTATGGAAAAGAGGCGGTGTGGTTCACCAAGCGCGCGCAGCCGGAAGTCTCCTTCGACGGCAGCGACGTCGTCTTCGTCGGCTACGGCATCGTCGCCCCGGAATATCAGTGGAACGACTACGAAGGGGTCGACGTCAAAGACAAGACCGTCATCATCCTCGTCAACGACCCGGGCTATGCGACGAAGGATCCGGCGCTCTTCACCGGCAACGCCATGACCTATTACGGGCGCTGGACGTATAAATATGAAGAAGCCGCGCGTCAGGGCGCGGCCGCCGCGCTGATCGTTCATGACACCGGCCCTGCGGCCTATGGATGGAACGTCGTTGAAGGCTCGAACACCGGCCCGCAGATCGATCTAAAGCGCGCCGATGACGGCATGAGCCGCGTCAAGCTTGAAGGATGGATCCAGAACGATGTCGCGCGCGCGGTTCTCGCCAGCGCCGGCGAAAATCTGGATGCGTTGATGGAGGCGGCAAAAACCCGCGGCTTCAAGGCGGTTCCCCTTGATGGGCTCAAAGCCTCGGCGAAAATTCAGCAGGCGATGAAACGCTCCAGCGACGCGAACGTTATTGGCGTCTTGCGCGGCGGCGAGGCGCCCGACGAATACGTGCTTTATATGGCGCATTGGGACCATCTCGGCGTTAACTCTGCCGATGAGGGCGCCGACAAAATCTATAACGGCGCTGTCGATAACGCGACCGGCGTCGCCTCGATCCTCGAGATCGCCGAGAAATTCGCGGCCGGTCCGCGCCCGCGCCGCTCGATCCTCTTTGCGGCGGTGACGGCCGAAGAATCAGGGCTTTTGGGCTCGGCCTATATGGCGGAAAATCCGCCCGTGCCGCTGAAGAACATTGTGGGCGGCGTCAATATCGACGGCGTCCTGCCGCTTCCGCCGGCGAAAGACATCATGATCGTCGGTTATGACGCGTCGCAGTTGCAAGACGTGCTGAAAGAAGTCGCCGACGCGCATGGCAAATATTTGCGCCCCGACGCCGAGCCCGAAAAAGGGTACTTCTACCGCTCCGACCATATCAGCCTCGCCAAGAAAGGCGTGCCGA
>JBBTJH010000002.1:1915-3386 GCA_038059555.1 Pseudomonadota bacterium
GGGCGAGGCGGCCGGCCGCGCGGCCGGCGCCGATTACACCGAACACCGTTATCATCAGCCTACGGATGAATACTCCGAAGACTGGGATCTGACCGGCATGGCGGAATCGATGAACATCCTTTACGAGGTCGGCGAGCATATCGCCAATTCGACGGACTGGCCGAACTGGCGCGACGGCAACGAATTCCGGGCGATCCGCGACGCGTCGCGGGCGTCGAAGTGAGTGGTTTCATAAAATTGCGGGGCGCTTGCTAGCGCCCCGTTAAGCTTTCGCGGTCACATCTGGAGCGGTATGGAAACGCTCTACGATCTCATGGCGCTGACGCTGTTCATTGCGACGGCCGGCATTTTCTTTTACCGGTATCGCAGCGAAAATCCTCCGCTTGCGCCCTATATGCTGATCTCGCTTGTCTGCGCGGTTTCAAACTGGCTCGGCAATAATGGCGGCGGGGTCGGCGCGGGGCTGTTACTGATCGCAGGCTCTTTCTACCTGCTGCACATCGCCGGCGCGCCGTATGCGGAAGAAACCGAATAGCGGCGCTGCGATTTCAACCGCCAGGCGATCCCGGCAAATCCCAATATCATCATCGCCCAGATGGAAGGCTCCGGCGTCGGCGCTGTAACGTCGGTCGGCGCGCCGTTGACGCTCACATAATCGACGGTCGCGCCGGTCGCGCCGTTGCGCTGGCGCGACGTCGTGATGTAGATGAAATCGCACCCGCCAAGCGCTGAACAGCCGCGCTGAAAGAGATTATTCGTCGTCAACACGCTGCCGGCGTTCACGATTTTTGTATCGACGAAAATCGGCGAGCCGTTGTTGTAAGAGCCGAAACTGATGGTGAGGCGCGCGTCGCCGATCGGCGGCGCCAGCGTAAAAATCGAGATGGTGTCGCTTTTCGATACGCCGAAAGGCTGCGCGAACAACAGCGATATCCACTCGCCAAGCGGCACAAGCTCGCCCGCGCCGTCCCCCGCCGTCGAGAGCGCCGTCATCGGTCCCGCCGTATAGGGGAGCGATGAATCAAACGTCGCAGTCGCAGCTTTCGCGTGACCGGCCGCAAGCAGCATGAGGCAAGCCGGCAACATCGCGATGAAGCGCGTTTGTGAACTTCCTGTTATTCGCTTCGGCGCGCGCATTTCTTTTCCCGCCGTTCAGAGAACGGAAAGCATCCAGTGTTCTAATCCCGGCCTGATAGTGAGGGGGCTCGATTAACTCGGGATTAATGCGTGGCGAGGCCCTCATTCCGTTCAAACGCGCGTTCAGGCGCCGGGCGCCGCTTCCGGCCGTTCGCCGGCCTGACGCCGACCGGGAATCGCCGCGGTCCGGGAGCGCGGCATGACTGACGCCGCGCCGCGCCGCGTTCTCATCATCGTTGAAAACCTGCCCGTGCCGTTCGACCGGCGCGTCTGGGCGGAGGCGACGACGCTCGCCGAGGCCGGATATGTCGTCAGCGTCATCTCGCCCAAGCTC
>JBBTJH010000003.1:0-4365 GCA_038059555.1 Pseudomonadota bacterium
GGACGGGAAACGGCGCAAACCGACGTTCCGGCTCACAAACTCCGGCCACAGGCGCAACAAGCAGCTGCGCCGGACCCGGTCGAGACGCCAGTCTCCGCCGCGCCGCGGCAACCATCTGCCGTCGCCGCGTCGTTGGCCAAGGGTGCGAAGGCCGTCGGCCAAGGTATCACCGCCGTCGGCCGCGCCACGTGGAAGTTCCTCAGCCTCTTGGCGAACAAGGAAAAACGCCGGACCTCAGGCAGGGAGTTCAGGGAGGGCGCGGACCGCGCGATGAACGGCCTTGTGGACCGGTTCAATTCCCTCACCGCCGTCAGCCGCGTCCTCATGTTCCTCGCGCTTTCACTGGTAATGGTCGCGCGGGGCGGCGTGCTTGTGGCTTCATGGAATCGCGCCAAGGAAGAACGCGTCGCCGCGTATGAGCGGTCCGTCGCGGCGGTCGAACAAAAGATCGATTCAGCCGAGGCGAGCATGATCTACCGTGACGAAAGCCGCGCTCGCGAGCTTCTTGCCGAGGCAACGACCGCAGTCGCCGCGCTTCCCGAGAAGAGACCTGCCGAGCTCGAGGTCAAAGAGTCGCTCCGCCAGAAGGTCTCTGCGTCGTACGACACGCTGCGGCGCGAAGTGAAGCTTGGCCAACCAGAGATCGTCGCGAGCATCACGGTCGGAGCGGAACAACCCGCGCTCTCACGCCTCGCTCCCGCCGACGGCGTCGTCTGGAGCGTCTCCTCGAAAGGCGAGATATTCAAGGTCTCCATCGCCGACGGAGCGACCGAACACGTCGCCGATGTGCCGGGCGGTGCGGCTCCGGCCATTTTCCTGACGCAGGGCAAGGATATCTTCGCCGCATCGGGTACCGGCGCTGCCGCCATCGTCACGCTCGCCGGCAAGAAGACCGACCGGACCGTGGACTTCCAGGGGGCCGATGCGGCCGTAGCAGACGCCGGCGTCTACAACGCTCGCCTCTACGTCCTCGATGCCGCGCATAACCGCATCATGCGGCATCAAGCCGACGATAAGGGCTACGGCCAAGCGCAATTCTACTTGAAGGACGGCACCGACCTCTCGCAGGCGGTCTCGATGTCGATCGACGGGCTTGTCTACGTGCTGCGTAAGGACGGTTCGATCGTGCGGATCGCCAAGGGTCTTCAGGAATCGTTCTCCGTATCCATGGCCGATCCGACGGTGACCGCGCCCCTGCGGCTCCGCACCGGCGCCGACGCTGACCTGTTCGTGCTCGACTCCGCTCCGATGCGAATCCTCCGCTACAACAAGAAGACCGGCGTGCTGATGGCACAATACGTCTCAGACTCTCTCAAAGGGGCGTCAGACTTCGTGATCGACGCCAAGGGAACGACGGCGCTCGTGGCCGTGAACAACCAGATCCTCAGATTCGCGCTGCCGGACACGAAATGACCTTGAAAGAGAAAACCGCCCCCAAAGGGGCGGTTTTTTGATGTCATGCGGTCAGTCCGCTGCATGCAGAGCGCCGATCGCGGCGGAGAACTCCCCGTTCACCGGGAAATGCGGCCGCTTGCCGAGCGCCTGCGCGTAGAGGGCAAGATGCCCGCGAAGGGAGCCCATCTTCGCGACGGGCGTGCCGACGAAGACGACGTTGTCGGCCGCGAACCCCGGGATCATGGCCAGGAGCAACACGTCGCGAATGACGGTCACGGCCGCGCAGTGGACGACGGTCGCGCAGTAGTCGTCCAGCGGACTGGCACCCGCGGGCAGGACGCGCGCGCCCATGACCTCATCCTTCCCGAAGTGCGAAACGACGAACTCGCCTTCCATCGTGCCGGCCTTCGCAGGCACGAGATCCTTGATGCGGATGTCGCGAGGTTCGCCTCTCGACGCGTAGCCTTCGATCTCCGATCGGCCGACGGCCTGCCAGGCCGCAAGCGCGGCGACGAAGCCTCCGCCGATGGCATTGCCGATCGGGAAGCGGCGCGGCGCGCCCGACGCCGGGACCAGCGTGTAGGACGTGCCCGTGCCGATGGAGACCAGCAGGAAGTCGCCTTCCGGCCGGTCCTGGCCGTCGAGCAGCCGCCGGACGCCGTCCGCCTGAAGGGTGAGCTCGTCGGCGACGGGATCGTCGGTCGACCTGGTGACGGCGACATCACCGTCCGTCGGATCGAGGCCGATCCCCGTCATGCGGGCGCGCGTGATCCCGGCGGCTCGCATCTCGTCCAGGATGGACGGAACGTAAGTTTCAGCGCCTGAAACGAGCCTGAGCTGGCCCTGATCGAGCCAGGCGAACTTGGCAAGTGAAGTGCCGCAATCGATGCCTGCTTTCATGCGTTTCTCCCTATTTGAAGGTACGGCTGGTTTGCACCATGAAAGCAGAGAACGGGTCGGTGGTCAAAATTACTGGATCCCGGCTCGGGGGCCGGGATAACCTCGCTGCATTACAAAAGCCGCCCTTTCAGGGCGGCTTTCACTATAGCGCAGCGAGGTTACTTCAGGTTCACCTTCGCGCCGGCATCCTCGAGCTTCTTCTTCCAGACTTCGGCATCGGCCTTCGAGACGCCTTCCTTCAGCATCTTCGGGGCGGCATCGACGAGGTCCTTGGCCTCCTTGAGACCGAGCTGGGTGATCTCGCGAAGCACCTTGATGACGCCGATCTTGTTCGCGCCAGAGCTGGCGATCTCGACGTCGAAGGTGGTCTTCTCCTCGACCGGGGCGGCCGCGGCGGCACCAGGAGCGGCAGCCATCATCATGGCCGGAGCGGAGGCGGAGACGCCGAACTTGTCCTCGAGGAGCTTCACGAGCTCTGCGAGATCGAGGACGGTCATCTTCTCGATGGTTTCGACGAGGCTCTTGAACTTGGCCGGTACCTCAACGTTCTTCATTTCTGACATAATAGTTCGGTTTATTCGTCCTTGCGGGCTCGGATGCGGGTAGCGAGGCGCGGGGTGCAGATCGGCCGGAAGCGTACTTGTGTACGCTGGGGACCGATCGGGGTCCCCGTAACGACGCGACGCGCCGAGGGCGCAAGGACCGTCGTAATTTATGCTGGTTTAGCGTCTTTGATCGCGTTGAGTGCGGTGACGAGACCGCGGAGATTGCCGCCGAGCACGTTGACGAAGCCCGAAATGGGCGCATTGAGCGTGCCGACGAGCCTGGCGATGAGCTCCTGCTTGGACGGGAGCTTCGACAGGGCTTTCACCTGCTCGACCGACATCCATTGTCCGTCGAGAAGGCCGCCGAGGATCTTCACGTTCTCATGATCCTTGCGGAACGCCTCGAGCACCTTGGCCGGAGCGACGGCGTCGCCCATGCCGAAGAGCATCGCAACGCTGCCGCCGAGCGGCTTCACGTCGACAGCCTCGACGCCGGCTTCCTTGAGCGCGAGCCGGAGCAAGGTCTTCTTGGCCGTGTTCACGGTGACCTCGTCCTTCTTCGCGGTGCGGCGGAACGCGGACGCGTCGTTGACCTTGAGCGCGGAAAGATCCGCGAACACCACGGCCTTGGCCTTGGTGAAGCCGGCGACGAATTCGCGCACCTCCGATTCCTTGCGGGACCGTGTCTTTGCCATAACGGTCGTGACGGAAAGTGAGTGAACGCTGTTCCTCTTGATTCGACCTTTTCAGCAGTTCCTTCTTATGATGAGGCACTGCGTTCCCCGAAGCCGTTGAATTGGATATCCCCCTTCGCCGATCCTCCTTCGCACAAGGCTATGGAGGACGAGAGCTATGGGGGATTATCGCCTTCAATTTGGCAACGACTTCGTCGCTGCCGTAGCGAATGGGGATAAAAAAATCTGCGTTGAATTACCGCAGACAATGGGCGCCGACGTGACGCTCCGGGTTCTCTACCTCGATGGGCCGCCTCGCTTTCGCAGGCGCTTAACCTTATTCAGGACCCATTGTCTTAGGCAATTCGGTTGTGTCGCCATAGTATAGGCGCCACTGATTTCCGTCAAGAGTTTCCACACCAGTGTCAGATACCTGGTGTGGATATGTCCCCCGAAGCCTGCCCCTCGTCGCTGAAGCCGTGGGGAATATCGCCCTGCAGTCATCCGCGACAGGGCCGCATATCATGCGTAGGGGGATATAAAAGAGCCCCGCGACGGCAGGGCCTCCTTTCGGTCACTTGATGCTGATCACCCTGGTCAGGGTCGATCTCTGGCCCCGGTCGTCAGCGACCTCGATCTCGACGGTGAGCTTGTCCTTGCCGGAAAGTTTTGGATTATCGGCGATGAGGGAGAAGGAAACCGATTGCTCGTAATCCATGCCGATGAGCCCGTCGATCGGAAGGTCTATGGTCTTGTCGATCTCCACGAGACGCATGCGGTAGGTCGTGAAGTCCAGGCCGTAATCGTCCTTGAGCAGGGTGATCAGCATCAAGTGACAGAAAGGAGGCCCT
>JBBTJH010000004.1:0-4978 GCA_038059555.1 Pseudomonadota bacterium
GGCGCCAGATATGCGACCGGCGATCCTTGCGGCGCCTCAAGGGAAGCGTCGGCGCCGACGCCGGCGTCGAGCACCCATTTCCATTCGCCGCCGTCCTGTTTTTTCCAGATGGTGAAATAATGGCCGCGCCGGTTTTCATCGATCGCATAAGGGCCCGTCGTGAAGCCGAGATCGCCTGAATTTGAAATCCCAGCGTAGAGCGGCCACCAGACGAGATGCGCGCGCGGCTCGCTCAAATTTTGATCCGGCGACGCGGTGAGGCTTACATGCGCATTGACGGGCGCGGGGGCGAAGATCACGGCGTCCGGCGCCGAAAAAGCGAGGAACGAGAGTTTGACGCCGCGCTGATATCCGTCAGCGGCGAAGGCCCGCTCGGCCGCGACGATATCGTCGGGGCGCGCCGGCGCCGTGCTGCAGGAAGCGGAAAGCAGCGCCGCGCCTCCGGCAAAGAGTGCAAGAACGGAGAATGATTTCATGTCGATGATCCGTGGCGAGACCGCGAAAAGCGCGAGGCCTGTGGAAAAAAGAATCAGCGCTGAATCGCCTAAACCTAGAAGATTCGAACCACGCGCCTGTGGCGTAACTGCCGCCGGCTCGCCGAGCCGTTTCAGAAATGGCGTTTTGCAAATGCACGACCGGAACCGGATTTTAGATATCGCTCAAAGGCATGCGCCTTCGTCGAATCAGCGAAAGCGAAGTAATTCTTGATCTTTCATGGGCCATATTTGGCGGTGTGAAAAACCTCCCCGGCGTTATGCTCTTTCAGTCTGGATTTCAGAACTCCCGTCATGCCGACATAATAGCGATCCGGATCCGCCAGGCTTTCGAGGATATAGACGTAGGTCATTGTGGCCGCCGGTTCGCCTCCGTCCTGCGGACTGCGGCGCAACAGCCTTCGGTCAATGAGCTCCGGCTCTCCGAGCCGAAGCTCATTGAGCGAAGGCTGGTCGGAGTGAGAGGATTCGAACCTCCGGCCCCTAGCTCCCGAAGCTAGTGCTCTACCAGGCTGAGCTACACTCCGACGGTCGCGCCCCTATAGCGGCGAGTTTTTGGCAAAGCAATGAAGCTTTTGCGCTTGCCTGACGAAGGAGGGGGGCAAGCGCGCAAGGCCATTGGAATCGCCGTTGATTTCCGTCTCCGGCGGCGCTATCAGGCCGGGCCTCTTGGGGCGTCGCCAAGTGGTAAGGCAGCGGTTTTTGGTACCGCCATCCCTAGGTTCGAATCCTAGCGCCCCAGCCAATACTCTTATTGCGAAACGAGTCCGGTAAACCGGACAGTTTACCGCCGTTCCGGCGCCGGCGCCTTGCGCAATTGATCGAGAGACGGACGAATTTTCATCGTCGATAAGCGCACCGCCTCACCGCGCGACTTTTTATCGTGGGAAAAACTCAGCGCACGATTGTGAATGTTGCGCAATAATCGTGCAGACGTTGCGCGCTGAAAAGCATATTGCGTAACACAGCGCTGCTTGTTACAAGCTAACGGGGCTGTGGATGCAGGGGGTCGGCAAAAGTGCGCCGACAATCCGCCGCCCGCGTGTGTCGGAGGGAAGTTTGCAGTTGCAGATCGTGCTGATTTAGTCGTTGCAATTGCGGGACGTTTCATACAATCATGCGAGTCGAAGGGGTTATTGTTGGGGTATTATGCGATTTATGTCTTTCGGCGGACATGCGCGCCCCTGCTTTTTCCCTTATAGTGAAATCATCGGCTCACGGACGAGCCGGTCAACAATTTGAAGCCGAAGCAACCCGTTAGGTGAGGCAATGAAGAAGAGAGCTCTGGTTCTGGGGTCAGCTGCGGCGATGATGGTCGCTTTCAGCGCGCCCGCATTCGCGCAGTTTTCGTCGGCGCTGAATGAAAGCGAAGCGACGGCGAAAGAAGCGAAGGCGTCGCAGCAGCGCGTCGAACAGCTGGACGACCAGACGACGACGCTGGTGAACGATTACCGCGCCAATCTGAAACAGCTCGAAGCGGCGACGCGGTATAACGCTTCCCTCAACCGCAACATCACCGCGCAGCAGCGCCAGATGGAGCGCCTCACGCTGGATATCCAGAACGTGTCGGGCCTCCAGCGCGCCATGCAGCCTTTGATGGAAGACATGCTCGCGACCCTCGGCGACCTCGTCGAAGCGGACATCCCCTTCAATCTCGCGGAACGCCAGGAACGCGTCGCCCGCCTCAATAAAGTGATGGGCGACCCGGGCGTCTCGGCGGCGCAGCGCTACAGCCTCATTGTCGAGGCCTATCAGATCGAAAACGAATACGGCCGCACCATCGGCGCCACGGAAGGATCGATCGACGACAACGGCACGCTCCGGACCGGCGAATTCCTCCGCGTCGGCCGCATCGCGCTGATGTTCAAGACCGCCGACGACTCGACCCTCAAGATCTGGGACAAAGACCAGAAGGGCTGGGTCGATCTCAACAAATCCTATCTGCCTGACGTGCGCCTCGGCCTGCGGATGGCGAAAGAACAAACCGCGCCGGGTCTCTTGCCGGTCCCGGTCAAGGCTCCGGTCAAAGAAGCCGGCGCAGCCCAGTAACGCAACGACGAAGTTCAAAGGAACAACACCCATGAAACTCCTCAAACTCGCAGGCGTCTCGCTCGTCGTCGGCGTTGCGGCTGCCGCCCTCAGCATCCCGGCCTCGGCCCAGACCGCGGCGGCGCCAGCGCCGGCCCCGGTCGCCAAGCAACTGACGCTCGATCAGGTTCTGCAGGCGGTCCGCAAGGAACGCGGCGAATCAAGCGCCGAGAACAAACAGCGCGAAGAGCGCTTTGTTCGTGAACGGAACAATCAGCAAGCCGAGCTCGGCCGCGTTCGCGGACAAGTCGTCGCCGCCGAAGCCGAAGCGACTCGTCTTGAAGGCGCGATGAAGGCCAATCAGGATGCGATCGACAAGCTCGACCAGGAACTCGCGGACAAGCAGGGCGAATTCCAGGAACTCTTCGGCGCGGCCCGTTCGGCTGCGGCCGATCTGACGGCGCAAATCGAAAAGTCGCTGATCTCGGCCGAATTCCCGGGCCGCTCGGCTGAACTTGCCGAAGTTGCGCAAACCGATACGCTGCCGACCGAAACCCAGCTTCGCTTCCTCTGGGAAACGCTCGTCCAGCAAGTGACGGAGCAAGGGAAAGTCGCAACGTTCAACGCCGATGTCGCCAAAGCCGACGGCAGCGCCGAACAGCGCGAAATCACCCGCATCGGACCGTTCGTCGCCTTCGCGGACGGCCGCTATCTCACCTACAAGCCGGCGCAAGGCCAGCTCGCGTTCCTGGCTCGCCAGCCGGCGGGCGCCGTGCTCGCGGCCGCCAAAGCGGTTGAAAACGCCAAAGGCGACGGCTTCACGCGCGGCTTCATCGATCCCTCGCTCGGCACCTTGCTCGGCCTCATCGTCGAGACGCCGAACTTCCGCGAGCGTGTCGATCAGGGCGGCCAAATCGGTTACCTGACGATTTTGATCGGCGTTCTCGCTTTCGTCTGGGGCGTGTTCCGCTGGTTCACCCTCTCGTCGACGGCGGGCGCGGTGAAAGCTCAGATGCGCCGCCCGAAAGCGACGAAGTCAAACCCGCTCGGCCGCGTTTTGCTCGCCTATGAAGGCGTCCAGAACAAGAGCGACACGGAAGCTGTTGCGGCGGCTCTCGACGACGCGATCTTGAAAGAGATCCCGAAACTCGAAAGCGGCCTCAACCTCGTGAAAATCGTTTCCTCGATCGCGCCATTGCTCGGTCTCCTCGGCACCGTCGTCGGGATGGTCATCACCTTCCAGTCGATCACTCTCTTTGGCGCCGGCGACCCGCAGATCATGGCCTCCGGTATCTCGATCGCCCTGATGACGACCGTTATCGGTCTCGTCGTGTCGATCCCGCTGGTTATTCTCTACGCTTTTGCGTCGGGCGCCGCGAACCGGATCACGCAGATGCTCGAAGAGCAAGCTGCGGGGATCATCGCTGAACACGCTGACGGCCGCCGCTAGGCCGTCAGCAAACAAAGCGAAGGGACCACAAATGGGTTTCGTCAACAACGCCTACGAATCCATTCAGGCATTCGTGCTGAGCGGCGGACCGGTCCTGTTTGCGATCATGATCCTCACTTTCGTGTTGTGGGGACTGATCATCGAACGGGGACTTTACTGGACGACCGCGCATTCGGCTGTGGCCAGCCGCGCCAAACGCGCCTGGGCTGCGCGCTCGGACCACAAATCCTGGTGGGCCGGCGCCTATCGCGAACGCCTTCTCTCCGATGCGCGCATGGAATCGGAGCGCTTCAACGACATCATCAAGACGTTGGTCTCGGTGACGCCGCTGCTCGGCCTTCTCGGCACCGTGACGGGGATGGTTTACGTCTTCGACATCATGGCGGTGACGGGTTCGTCAAACGCCCGCCTGATGGCCGAAGGCATTTCCCGCGCGACCTTGCCGACGATGGCCGGCCTTTTCACCTCGGTGTCGGGCGTCATGTTCACCTACTGGTTCGACAAGTTCGTGGAGAACGGGTCAGCGAAGCTTTCCGACGAAATGAAGATTGGGTAAGCGATGCGTAGAACGTCACATACGAGAGCAACCGGCGGCGACGCGGAAGTGAACGTCACGCCGCTGATGGACATCGTGTTCATCATGCTGATCTTCTTCATCGTCACCGCGACCTTCACCCGCGAAAAAGGCATCGACGTTAAAACGCCGGAGGATACGCCGCCGGATGACACGACGGTTCCGCCGCCCGCGTTGCTGTTGTCGCTGCAAAAAGACGGGTTCGTCCGCGTCAACAATGTGCGCATCATCGACCCCTTGTCGACCAAACCGGTCGTCGAGGAGTTCATGGCGCGCGAGCCCAAGGGCGTCGTTTTGGTCAGCGCGGCCCCCGATTCTGAAGCGGGCGTTGCTGTCACGGTGATGGACCAGGCCTACGCCGGCAATGCGACGCTCGTGTCGCTGGCGTTGCAGAAAGAATAGCCGCCGGCGCGCGCCGGCGCGGGGGGGGGG
>JBBTJH010000004.1:4988-6145 GCA_038059555.1 Pseudomonadota bacterium
CCGCCTCTTGGCGGCGCGTCCAACAAGCGGAATTGAGTCATGGCGAGAAAACGGCACACAATCGGCGGAGGTTCGGGCGACGACGAAATCAACGTCACGCCCTTGATGGACATCGTGTTCATCATGCTGATCTTTTTCATCGTGACCTCGACCTTCGTCAAAGAGCCGGGCGCCGACATCAACCGCCCCGAGGCGATGACCGCAAAAGATCGCAAATTTGCGACGATCCTCGTCGCCATCGACGCCGACAACAAGATCTGGATCGACAAAGACCAGATCGAGCTGGACGCGGTCAGAACGGCCGTCGAACAGCTGAAACAGGAAAACCCGAAAGGGACGGCTGTCGTTCAGGTCGATCGCAATACGGAATCGCGCTATCTCGTCGAGGTCGTCAACCAGATCCGCAATGCCGGGGTGAACGACATCGCGATATCGACAGAAGACAAGAGCTAAGGGAGCCTCGCATGGGATCGGCAATCAGATTGATCTTGGGAATCCCGGGCGCTGCGATCATCACCGCGCTGCTGTTCATGGCGATGGCCTGGATGATCAAGCAGGACGCCCAGCTTGACGAAGAGCGCGCGGCGCTCAACATCAACATCACGCAGCAGCTCGAAGACACCAATCTCACGAGCAACAAGGAATTCAAGCGGCCGACGCTCGACACGCCGCCGCCGCCGCCGCCTTCGGTCGTTGACGCCTCGAACCGCCCCTCGCTCGACGGCGTGCGCGCGCAGGTGCCGCAGCTCAACACCAATCTAAGCATCGGGACCGGCTTCAATCCGGACCGCGACGCGCAGCCTTTGGTTCGCATTCCGCCGCAATATCCCGAGCGCTGCATGACGCGCGCCGGCGCCAAGGAAACCGTGTTCGTCGAATTCGACGTGACCCCGGACGGCACGACAACCAACATTCGCGTCGTCGACTCGACGAACTCCTGCCTCAACAGCGCGGCCACGAAATCGGTCGAGCGCTGGAAATACCAGCCGAAGATCGTCGAAAACAAAGCGGAATGGCGTCGCGGCGTTCAAACGGCGATCAGCTTTGAATTGTCTGAAAATTAGGCGCTGGCGTACCGGCTCCGTGGGTTTGGGATTGGGATTGTTTAAGGCGGCATGATGATGAAATTCAGGAAACAGATCGCCGGCTTGCTGCTT
>JBBTJH010000005.1:0-1641 GCA_038059555.1 Pseudomonadota bacterium
AACTTCCTCATCCTGAGGAGCGCTCCGAAGGAGCGCGTCTCGAAGGATGCGCTGCGGGTGGGCGCTATCGTCAGCCTTATCGCCGCGATCTTCCTCGCCGATCTTCTCTTCCCGCCGCCGATCGCCCGCGCAAACGATGTCAGCGCCATCGTCACCGACCGGAGCGGCTATTGGATGCACGCGTTCGCAACCAAAGAAGGGCGGTGGCGGTTTTCCGCCGACCTTGACGACATCGATCCGGCGTTCGTTCGGGAACTGATCGCGGTTGAGGACAAGCGGTTCTATTCGCATTGGGGCGTCGATCCGCTCGCCGTCGCCCGCGCCGGCCGCAGCGCGCTCCTCTCGGGTGAGATTGTTTCCGGCGCCTCGACGATCACCATGCAGACCGCGCGATTGCTGGAGCCGCGCGAGCGCACTCTTGGATCGAAACTCGTCGAGATGGTGCGCGCGGTTCAGCTGGAACGCCGTCTCACCAAGCGGCAAATTCTCGAATTATACCTGACGCTCGCGCCTTATGGCGGCAATCTCGAAGGGGTGAGGGCGGCGAGCCTGATCTATTACGGGCGCGAGCCGGAACGCTTGACGCCGGCCGAGCGCGCCATGCTGATCGCATTGCCGCAAGCCCCCGAAGCGCGCCGCCCGGACCGGCGCCAGAAAGCGGCCGTCGCCGCGCGCGGCGCAATTCTCGAACGGCTCGCCTTGGACGGGTTGATCGATCCCGCTATTGCAGCAGAAGCAACGCAAGCGCCGCTGATTGGCAAACGGAAAATCTTCCCGCGCTTTGCCTATCATGCGTCAGAAGAGCTCGCGCGCGATCGCAAGGGCGCGCAATCGACAATCCGCTCAACGATCGACATCACAAAGCAGCAGAAAGCCGAGCGGCTGATCGCCGAACACGCGGCTGGCGTCACGGATGGCGCGACGATCGCGGCGATTGTCGTCGATAGCGCCAGCGGCGAAGTCCTGGCGAGCGTCGGATCGTCGGGACTGAAGGCGAGCGGCGGCTGGATCGATCTCACCGACCGCGTTCGCTCGCCGGGGTCGCTGTTAAAGCCCTTTATCTACGCGCTCGCCTTTGAAGACGGCATTCTCGGCCCGAACACTGTGATCGACGACATGCCGCGCGGCTTCGGCGGCTACCGGCCGGAAAATTTCGATCGCACGTTTCGCGGCGAAGTGCGCGTCAAGGACGCGCTGCAGCACTCGCTGAACGTGCCGGCGGTTGCAACGCTCGAAAGGGTCGGGGCCGAACGCTTCAGCGCAGTTCTCCAGAGCGCCGGCGCGCGCATCTTCCAGAAAAAGCGCGCCGATGCGCGCCCGTCTCTGGCGCTGGCGCTCGGCGGCGCCGGGGTCACCATGCGCGACGTCGCCATGCTCTATGGCGGTCTCGCGGAGGGCGGACGCGTGCGGCCGTTGATCTGGCTTAGCGGCGACGGCCAAAAATCGGGCGGCGTGCAGCTCTTTGAAAGCGACACGACCGAACGGATCAACGCGATCTTGCGCGGCGCCCCGGCGCTCGCGGGCCGTGCGCCGGCGGCGCTTTCGACAACGGCGCCGCTGATCGCCTACAAGACAGGAACCTCTTACGGCTACCGCGACGCGTGGTCCGCAGGACACGCCGATGGCCTGACGATCGTTGTC
>JBBTJH010000005.1:1651-8689 GCA_038059555.1 Pseudomonadota bacterium
GGGGGGCGGGGCGGGGGCGCCGCGCCCCGGCGAGACTGGCCGCACGGCGGCAGCGCCGCTGCTGTTCTCGCTCTTCGACGCGTTGACCGACGGCCACAGCAAACGCCCGATCGATCCGCCGGACGAGACAACCTACTCGCCGGGCCTCGTTCGCCTCGCGCCTCAGAGCGCCGTGACGCCGCCGACCATTCTCTATCCGGTTCCAGGATCTGAAATTTACGCAGGCTCCTTCGGCGGCGACGGCGTCGTATTCGCGGCGAGCGGCGGCGAGGGAGACTATCGCTGGTACGTTGACGGCGAGGAAGTGAGCGCGGACCCGAAAGCGGGGCGCACGATCTGGCGCCCCTCTCAAACCGGGTTTTATGACGTCGCCGTCGTTGACGGACACGGCCTTACGACGAGCGCGAAAGTGCGCGTCGCGGCAATCGAATGAACCGCCGGAGATTTCTCATTGGGGCGGCGGCGGTCACTCTGGCGCCGGATGCTTCGTTGGAGGGGACAAGTCTTTTTATTGAGGGGCGCGAGCGCGCGCTGACCGACATTCTCACGCCGGCGACGAACGGCGCCGGAAAAGAGGCTGACTTCTTCGCCGCCGCGATTTCCGAAATCCTCCGGCAGGGGACGCCTTCCGGCCCGGCGCCGATTGCGACCGACAGATGGGGGAGGGGTGAAGGCGCAATCTTCTGGCGATTGGGCGAGGGCCGCGAAACGACGGTGCAGGAGATGCTCCTCTCGCAAGGCGCCGCGCGCGTTGCGCCGCAGTCGGACGATTTTCCGTTCATCGAGAGATGCTTTGCGGCAGAGCGCGCCGCGCGCGACGCGAATTTAGGTCTTTGGGCTGAAGACGCCTGGCGCATCCGCGACGCGTCCAAATCTGAGCCGTCGAGCGGCTTCCAGATTTACGCCGGCGTTATCCGCTCGGCAAACGAACGAAAGAGCCGCGTCTTTTTCAATTTCGGCGAAGACTTCCGCAGCGATTTCACCGCGAGCGTCGCCAGAGGCGCCTTCCGCCGCTGGAAACAGTTTCCCGACATCGCCTCGCTCGCCGGCCGGCGCGCCGAGGTGCGCGGCTATGTCGAGAGCATCAACGGGCCGTCAATCGAATTGACGCACCCTTTGCAGCTGCGTCTTGCTTAAGCGGCTTTCTTTTGCTGCAACGACGCGTCGAGTTCGCCGAGCGCTTTGGCGAGATCGGATTTCCTGACCGCCGCAACTTCGCGCGCCAGCCGGTCGAGCGCGGCTTCAAATAATTGCCGCTCTGAATAGCTTTGCTCTGGTTGATCGGTCGCGCGGTAGAGATCGCGCACGACTTCCGCGACCGCGAGGATGTCGCCTGAATTGATTTTCGCTTCATATTCCTGAGCGCGGCGGCTCCACATCGTGCGTTTGATGCGGGCGCGGCCTTTGAGCAAATCGACGGCTTTTTTAACCTGCGCATCGTCCGAAAGCGCGCGCATGCCGGACGAGATCGCTTTCGCCGTCGGCACTTTCAGTTTCAGTTTCTCCTGCTCGAAATCGAGCACGAAGAGTTCGTTCGTGATGCCGGCGATCACCTGTTTTTCGATGCCGACGATGCGCCCGACGCCGTGCGCCGGATAGACGACGCTGTCATTGACCTTGAAGGTTTGCTTCGCTTCCTTCGACGCAGGCGTGGGCTTGGGCGTGCTCGCCGCCGACATGTCGCCGTCGCGCGAGGGCGGGGCAAAGCTTTGCGGCTTCAAGGGCAAGTCGGGCTTATCGCTGCGCGGTTTCTGGCCGACATTCAGTTTCTTTTTCGGCGCGACTTTTTGTGGAACCTCTTTGGAGGCGGCGGCTTTGCCTTTCGCGGCGGGTTTTTCCGCAGGCTTCAAAGGAGCCTTCGGCGCAGCTTTTGCGGCCGGCTTCGTCGCGGCAGCTTTTGGCGCGGCTTTCGGCTTTTCCTTCGCGGCCGGTTTGGGCGCGGGCTTTGCGGCGGGCTTGGCGGGCTTTGCTGCGGTCTTTGAGGGCGCCGGTTTTTTCACCGGGGCGGCCTTGGCGGCGGGCTTGGCTTTTTCTTTTGCGGGCGCTGGCTTTTTGGCGGGCTTTGCAACGGGTTTTTTCGTCGGCATGTCCAAACACTCTCTTTTTCGAGCGCGAACGCCGCACGACCCGAGTCTACGCGCCCCTTGATGGGGCAACGACCGGGTCAGCTCTGCGATTCGCCTTTGCTCATTTGTTCCAGATTGAGCGCCCTCTCGATTGCTCTCCTCGAACTGATGCGCCACATAACCTCGAGGGAGGTGCTAAGACCGTATTCTCGCCAGAATCAGCGAGTTACGGGCTATTCCTGAGGTTTGTGGTTAATTTCGTTCGTCAATCGCCAGCGGGCATGCTCATTTCGGCTATGACCATAGCACAAAATAACGCCTCCCGCCACGGGGACGCCGGACCAAAACAGCCGGCGAGACGAGCTAGCTTCCCGCGCCGGGCTTCGGGCTGAAATATTTGTCGAGCTTGCCTTTTTCCTGCGCGAAATCGTCGGCGCCGGGGGCGGGGTCGATCTTCTCGGTGATATTCGGCCATTCGCCGGAATATTTGGAATTCAGCTCGGTCCATTTGCCGTCGGCGTCATCTGTGTCCGGGACGATCGCTTCGACCGGGCATTCCGGCTCGCAGACGCCGCAGTCGATGCACTCATCCGGATTGATGACGAGCATGTTCTCGCCCTCATAGAAGCAATCCACCGGACAGACTTCCACGCAGTCGGTGTATTTGCATTTGATGCACGCGTCCGTGACGACGTAAGTCATGGGGTCAGCTCCTGATCGGGTCTCGCATTTCTAACGTGATCTCCCGGCCTTGCAAGGCGGCGGGGCATCGAGAGGCGGGCTTTTTGACTGATCGGCGAAGAGGGAACTCGCCATGGTGGGCGATCCGCGCTTTAGCGCAAATCCGGTCACCCTAAGGGCGTAAAGGCGCTCGCCCAGAATGTAGGAGACGACATCGCCCTCGCAGAGCTGGAAGCTTGGCCAGTCGATGCGCTGCGTGACGGCGCCGCGGGTGACACGCACGCTCGCCTCCGTGATAAATCTTGCAGCAAGTGAACGGGTCTTGAACCGGCGCGCGCACCAGAACCATTTGTCGATGCGCCGCGACAGCGCTTCGCCGTCCTCGCTCATTCAGCTTTGGAATCGCCGCCCATTGTCGCTTTAAGCGCGGCCAGCACGGCAAAGGGCGAATTCGGATCCGGGCCGCGTTCGCGGCGCGGCGCGCTTGAGAATTGGCGCGGCGCCGCGTCGGCGGGTTTGCGGAACGGCTTTTTACCGCTCCGATCCTGATTGCGAGTCTGATCGCGATTTTGATCGCGGTCGCGGTCGCGGCGCGGCGGACGATCGCCGCGCGCTTCGCGGTTTGGCTGCGCGGCCGGCTTTGCGTCGCGCTCTTCGCGTTTTGCCGGACGCTTTGGCTGCGGCGGACGGCGCGGCGCCATGCGCCAGACTGTGACTTCAAATTCCGTCGGCGCAGCGACGACCGCCTCGGTGACCGCGTCAGCGGGTGCTGCGGTCTCGGCTGGCGCCGCATCAGGGGCCGCCGGTGCGACGGGCTCTGCCGCAACGGCATCTGATGATATTTCGGCGGGCGCCTCGTTGGCGCTCAAATCAACTGCCGGCGCTTCGGCGACTTCAGTTGCGACAGGCTCGGCGGGCGCTGGCGCGTCCTGCGCCGTCGCGAGGGGTGCAGCTGGCGCCGCCGGCGCGATCTGGCGTTTGATCGTTTGCTTGCGGTAGCCGAGCGAGCGCAGAATGCTTTCGAATTCCTCGCCCGAGCATCCGACGAGCGACATCATCTGCGATGTTGCGGTGAAGCCTTCTTTCGCCTCCGGCGCATTGCGCGCGGTGCGGATTTGCTGGGCGAGACGCTCCAGCATGTCGATGCGAACGGCGCGATCGCCGGAGGGCCGATAGCCGAGCGCGTAGAGGAACGCGTGCTGGACTTCCTGCGTGACCGCAAAGGAGACAAGTCCGGGTTTCGGCATTTGAAGATCGGTAAGCGATTTGCCGGCGGACAGCGCCCACAGCATCGCCATCAGCCGCGCAGCCGCCGGCTTCAAAAGCGACGGCATGTGCAGCGTGTATTCGCCAAAACGGATGCCGAGATTTCTGAGCTTCGACCGATCGTCCGGCGGAAGCTGTTTCAGCTCGTCGCCGAATTGCGAGCGCGACATCGCGCCGAAATTCTCAACGAGACGGAAGGCGATGCCGCGAGCGGCGCCGGAAAGCGCGCTTTCGTCCGTCGCGTCGATGGCCCGCTTTAAAGCGATCAGTTCAGCGAGCGGCGTTTCGATGCGCGCCGCGACATAAGCGCCAAGGCGGTCGGCGACACGGCCGCGCAAATTCGGCGAGATCGCATCGAGCCCGCGAATGACGACGTCGGGGCGCATCATTGCGGGACCCTTGCGCAGTTCCGCGACGGGTGAGGAGCGCCACCAGATGACGCCGTCGTCTTTCAATTGCAATTCGCTCTCGGGCGCATTGGCGAGCGCTGCGGCCCGCGACGCGAGGATCGGCGCCAGCGCGCGTTCGGCCGCGCCGCGCATGCGCTTGGCGTCGGCGCCGCGCGCACGCGGATCGACAGCGAATTCAAACCCTATCAGCCGGCCGACAAACTGGCCTTCCACGATTACGTCTCCGTCGTCAGTGACCCCGGCGAGAACAGGCGCTTGATCGCGCAGTTTCTTCAACAGGACCGAGGTTCGGCGATCGACAAATCTCTGCGTGAGTTTTTCATGCAGAGCGTCGGAAAGCTCGTCTTCTATCGCCCGGGTTCTGGCTTGCCAATAGGCGGCGTTTTCGACCCATTGCGAACGATTGGAAAGATAAGTCCATGTGCGGATATGCGCGATACGGGTCGATATCGTGTCAAAATCGCCCTCGGCGTTCGCCAGCCGCTCGACCCTCGCGGCGAGCCAGTCGTCCGGCAGCCGCCCGCCGCCCTCGATTTCGGCATGAATTTCCGACAACAGCTTCAGGTGCTGATCGGCGGAAACCTTGCGAAAATCCGGGACCTGGCAAACCTGCCACAAGAGCTCGGTCGCCGCGCGCCCTCTGGTGCGCTCCCGCAAGGCCTCGTCAGCCGAAAGCCCGGCGAGCGCGAGTTCGTCGTCGTCGGCGCGCGCGCGGTGGAGATCAGGGCGCGGCGAGCGCTGGTCGAGCGACGCGCGCAAAGCCGCGATCGATGAAAAATCCAGCGCATCCGAGCGCCATTGCAACGCCTCGACCGGATCGAAAGTGTGGTTCTCGATCGCTGCGACGACATCTTCCTCGAAAGGCGCGCAGTCGGCGGTGACGCCGAAAGCGCCGTTGCGGATGTGGCGGCCGGCTCTTCCCGCGACCTGGGCGAGTTCAGCGGGTTTTAAATCGCGAAAGCCGCGCCCGTCGAATTTGCGCGCGGCGGCGAAGGCGACATGGTCGATATCCATGTTGAGGCCCATGCCGATGGCGTCGGTTGCGACAAGATAATCGACCTCACCCGATTGATAGAGTTCGGCCTGCGCGTTGCGGGTGCGCGGGCTCAAGGCGCCGAGAACGACGGCTGCGCCCCCGCGTTGCCGGCGCACGAGTTCAGCGATCGCGTAAACCGTATCGGCGGAAAAGCCGACGATCGCCGTGCGTCGCGGCAGGCGCGTTACTTTCTTCGACCCGGCATAGGTGAGGGACGAAAAGCGCTCCTTTGTCTGGAACGAAATTTTCGGGAACAAACGCCGCAGGATCGGCCGCATGGTGTCGGAGCCGAGAAACAGCGTTTCCTTCACCCCCCTTGCATGAAGAAGGCGCGAGGTGAAAATCCGGCCGCGTTCGGCGTCGGCGGCGAGCTGGATCTCATCGACGGCAAGGAAATCCACCCGCTGGTCGAGCGGCATCGCCTCGACGGTCGAGACCCAGTAGCGCGGGGCCGAGGGAACGATTTTTTCTTCGCCGGTGACGAGCGCGACTTCGCCGGCGGGCCGGCGCTGCACCAGCCGGTCATAAACCTCGCGCGCAAGGAGCCTCAGCGGAAGGCCGATCATTCCCGACCGGTGCGAAAGCATCCGTTCGATGGCGTGATAGGTCTTGCCGGTATTGGTCGGCCCCAGCAACGCGACAAGGCTCGACTCTTCGGCTTCCGCCGGAAGAATGATGTCGTGGGGTTTCAGCTTGCGGCGGGTCATCAGTCGATTTCATTTCCGCCGGATTGGGGAGCGCGTCCAGAGGCGCGCGCCATCGCTCTCACGAGCGCATATTGGCGTTCCTCGGCTAAAATCCAAGCAATAGAAAGTCGAGGGCGTCGGTGATTTCCTTGCGATAGTCGTCTTCGATGTTCGCGACAAAACTGCCGAGACGATTGAGGGGCAGGGCGGCTATATCCGTAGTCATCAACACGTAGGGAGCTCCGCCAATTTCAAGAACCGGCTTCAATCGCGGCAGCGCTTCTTTAGTCTGAGAGAGCGGCGTCAAAGGGATGACCACTCGGGTGGCGAGTGCGCTCAGCAAATCGGCCTGAACATCGACCACGAGCGGGGCTGATTTGTTGGCAAAGTGGAAAACATCAAACCGCGCCACGTTCAGTCGCGCGCCCAGTCCGGCGTCAGCAAGGTCTCCTGTTTTTCAACCCGTTTATTATGGGCGTTGAGTGCCGACTGGTTCTCAGCCAGCCATTGTTCGCCAAGTTTTTTCTTTACCTCCTGGCGCAGGCCGGCTTCCGCCGCCTTCGAGGCGTTTATCCCGAGTTTTTTGGCAGCCGCCATAATGTCTTCCGGAATCGTAAGATTCACGCTGCGTCGACGAGGAGTGGTGACGGGCTTGGGTATGGGCATGGTATGGGCCTATGGTATGCGCATATAGTATATGGGTGATGGGTAAATCGGTCAAGCGCCGCTGCACGCCTTGAGGGCCGGGCGACTTGACAGGTGGGGGCGGCTCGACTATCGCCCCGCCTTCACATTTACCCCGCGTTCTTCGGCCCGAAGAGCGCCAAGCAAGGTTAAAACTATGGCTCGCCGGTGTGAACTGACAGGCGTCGGCCCGATGGTCGGACACAACG
>JBBTJH010000006.1:0-4651 GCA_038059555.1 Pseudomonadota bacterium
TGATGGGGATGTCGGGCGTCGGCAAGACGCGCGTCGCCTCGATGCTGCGCCGCGAGGCCGGCTGGTTCCATTATTCGGCCGATTACCGCATCGGCACGCGCTATCTCGGCGAGGCGATCGCCGACGAGTTCAAACGCGAGGCGATGAAGACGCCGGCTTTACGCGAGATGCTGCTCTCCGATTCGATTTACATCGCCTCGAACATCACCTTCGACAATCTCGCGCCCCTTTCCGCCTTTCTCGGCAAGCCCGGCGATCCGGCGAAGGGCGGCATCGCGTTTGAGGAATATCTGCGCCGTCAGCGCCTCCACCGCGAGGCGGAAATTTCAGCGCTACTCGATGCGCCGCTCTTTGTAGAAAAGGCGAAGTCAATCTACGGCTATCAGGATTTCATCTGCGACGCGGGCGGGTCGATCTGTGAGGTCGTCGATCCCGAAGACAAAAACGACCGCGTCCTCAATGTTTTGTCTGAGACGTGCACGCTCGTCTACATCGCCGGCGACGCCGCGCATGCGGACGCCTTGAAGGCGCGCTTCGCGAAATATCCAAAGCCGATGTATTATAATGAAGCGTTTTTAAAACGCATCTGGGCGGAATACCTCGCCGCGAAACGCGTTACGGAACGCGAGGTCGACCCGGACGATTTCATCCGCTCAGGTTTCGCGCAATTGATCGACTGGCGCCGGCCCCGTTACGAGGCGATCGCCAGGAACTGGGGCGTCACCGTCTCCGCGAGGGATGTTGAAAAGGCGGCGACGCCGGCGGAATTTTTGAATCTGGTGGAGCGGGCCTGAATTTTTCACCGCTCATCCCGGCGAAAGCCGGGATCCATTTTACTTCTGACCAGAACTGGGTCCCGGCTTTCGCCGGGATGAGCGGGGTGAGGCAGGCGTCGCGGGGACACGGATTTCATGGACACGCGCGCCGACATCAATTCCCCGCGCGTGGTCGCGCGCTTCGATGAGGCCTTGGCTTATGCTCTGGAATGCGAGTGATTTTTTCGTTGCTGGTTTCTTTGCCATATTTGCTTCTGGGGTGCTCCATAAGAACGGCGAATTACGCTTCGCCTAAAGCGCCGCTGTTTGGATCTCAATTTTGTTGAGCGGATTTGCGTATGTCGCGCCAATATTCTACCGCGACATCCTCGTCGATCTCAACAGGCTTTGAGCTTTGCGGATAAAGCCTATCAGCGCCGTCTTTCCGCGGACCAGTAATCCAGAACCGATCGCCGGATTCTTGATCAAAATAATTGTATTTGTACCCGCTTTTCGTACGCTGAAACGTACGTCCGCGATAAGTCAGCGACCTTCCTGTTTTAGAGAATGTGACGCGGCCAATTCTGGCGTCGCCGTTAAATCCGTTCGATTTATCTTCGATATACATGATGCGGGTTTTGGTCGATCGCGGCTTGTCGCGATTTGCCAATTCGATCGCATCGAGCAGCCCTTGCTTCACATCCTCAAATATTTTCTTGTTCGAGCCGGTCATGATTCACCCCCAAATCCCCTTCCCGCTCCCCGGCAACCCCAAACTCCCCCACATCTCATCGACGCGCTTTACTACGTCTTCGGACATGGCGATCTTCCTCCCCCATTCCCGTTTCGTTTCCGGCGGCCATTTGTTCGTGGCGTCGAGGCCGATCTTGGAGCCCAATCCTGATTCCGGCGAGGCGAAGTCGAGATAGTCGATCGGCGTTTGCTCGATCACCGTGATGTCGCGCGCGGGGTCCATGCGGGTTGATATCGCCCACATCACCTCTTTCCAGTCGCGCGCGTTAATGTCGTCGTCAACGACGATGATCCATTTCGTGTACATGAATTGCCGCAGATACGACCACGCGCCCATCATCACGCGCTTGGCGTGGCCGGGATAGGCCTTCTTCATGCTGACGACGGCTATCCGGTAGCTGCACCCTTCGGGCGGCAGCCAGAAATCTTTGATCTCCGGAAATTGCTGCTGGAGGAGCGGGATGAAAACCTCGTTCAGCGCCTCGCCGAGAACGCTCGGCTCGTCGGGCGGGCGCCCCGTGAAAGTCGAGAGATATATCGGGTCGCGGCGCTGCGTGATCGCGCTGATCGTAAAGACCGGGAATTTCTCGACCGAATTATAATAGCCGGTGTGATCGCCATAGGGGCCTTCGTCGGCGGTCTCGTCGAGAGAAACATGGCCTTCAAGGACGATCTCGGCCTCGGCGGGGACTTTTAACGGCACCGTCTTGCAAGGGACAAGCTCGACCTTCCGCCCTCGGAGCAATCCGGCGAAGTGATATTCGCTGAGCGTATCGGGGACTGGCGTCACGGCCGCGAGGATCGTTCCAGGGTCGGCGCCGATGACGACGGCGACCGGCAAGGGCTCGCGCCGCTCGCCCTTCCAGCGGCGATGGTGCTGCGCGCCGCCCCGGTGCGCGAGCCAGCGCATGATCGTCTTGTTCTTCGCGATGATCTGCATCCTGTAGATGCC
Organism: Pseudomonadota bacterium; assembly: GCA_038059555.1. GTDB lineage: Bacteria > Pseudomonadota > Alphaproteobacteria > Caulobacterales > Parvularculaceae > Amphiplicatus. Next base: position 2,461 of record JBBTJH010000006.1, read on the forward strand.
GAGATTGAAATCGTCCTCGCGCTTTTGCGTCGGGCCTTTGGTGACGACCAGCGGCCAGGTGATCAACGGCGCGGGCTCCCCCGGCCAGCAGGTCTGCACGGGGAGTTTTGCAAGGTCGATATCCTCGCCTGTGAGGACAATCTCCTGACAGGGCGCCGTTCCAAAGCCGCGCGTCGCCGGGCTCATCGCCATCACGGTTTGCGCGAGGGGAATGAGCGCGGCCGCGTCTTTAAGCCCGGCCGGCGGCGCCGGCTGGCGCAGGAAAGCGAGCGTCTCGCCGACCGCGCGCAGCGCCGCTTTGTCGGTCCGCGCCTCGCCGCCTAAGGTGACGCCCATCGCGACGCGCTTCACCGTGCCGAAGAGATTGACCAGCACCGGCATCGCGCAAATCGACCCGTCCGCCATGACGGGCTTTTCAAAAAGGACTGCGGGGCCACCCTCGGCAAGGAGCCGGGTCTGGATCTCGGTCATCTCAAGGACGGTCGAGACGGGATGCGCGACGCGGACGAGCTCTCCCGCCGCTTCGAGGCGCCCGATAAAGTCGCGCAAGGATTTGTAAGACATGAAGCCGCCGTCAGAATTGCCCCTCCCCTTTAGCGATCCGCCCGCGAGGGTGAAAGGCGGAACGGCGCCGCAACAAAACTCGCCTCGACGCTGACGCGAACGTGTTCATCGCTTTTTGACAGTCTTGCCGCAAAGATACTTTACGCCGCCGCAAAGCATCCCTACTTCTGACGTCATTCGACGAGACGCTCTTGGCAGGCAGTCGCGTAGTCGGGAGCGTTTCGCCTTATGTTGCCGGTCTTTCATATGTTCTTGGGCGGCGTTCTCGTCGTCTCCGGCGCTATCTTGACGCCGACGCCGGTCCCGTTCGGCCTCATCATGCTGACGATCGGCCTTGCGCTGCTCGCCCCCTACATGCCGCCAGTGCAGGCGCTGATCCGCGCGATCCGCCGCAAATGGCCGAAGGTCGATATGAACCTCAAAAAGCACCGCGACCGCTTCCCGCCGGTCATCCGCACCACGATCGACAAAACCAATCCCGAAATCGCCCCGGCGGGCTGAACGCGCATTGATGCCCCGCCCCGCCCCGGCTATTTAAGCCCTCATGCGTATCGCAATCATCGAAACCGGCGCCCCGCCCGAGCAGCTGAACGGAAAGCACCCGAGCTATCCTCAAATGATGGAGCGGATGCTGGCGCCGCTCGCCCCGCATCTGTCGTTCACGACCTATCCGACATTTCGCGACGGCGCGTTGCCCTCGCCCGCCGATTTCGACGGGCTCTTGATCACCGGATCGCCGGCGGGGGTTTATGAAGATCACCGCTGGATCGCGCCTCTTGAAAATCTCGTGCGCAACGCGGCCTCGGCCGGAAAGCCGCAGGTCGGCATCTGTTTCGGCCACCAGCTGATGGCGAAAGCCTTCGGCGGCGAGGTGAACAAATCCGACAAAGGCTGGGGCGTCGGCGTCCACCATTACGAGGTGACGGGCGAGAGCTCCTGGATGTCGCCGGCGCCGGCCGCGATTTCCTGCGCGGTCTCGCATCAAGACCAGGTCCTCTCGCCCCCGCCCGGCGCGAAGACGATCGCCGGCTCTTCCTTTTGCGAATACGGCGCGCTCGCCTATGCGCAAGGCCCCGCGATCTCGTTCCAGATGCACCCTGAATTCGAGCACGATTACGCGTCGGATCTGATTGGCATACGGAGGAACCGCTTCGGCGAGGAATTGTCGGACGAGGGCCTCGCCTCGCTGAAAAAGCGGTCCGACCGCGGCGTGATCGCGCAATGGATCGTCAATTTCTTCAACGGGAGGCGCTGATGGCCGATCTCATTCTTTATATCGGCAACAAGAACCTTTCCTCCTGGTCGCTGCGGCCGTGGTTCTTGATGAAGCACGCCGGCATCGGCTTTCGCGAGCGGCTGATCCTTCTCGATCAGCCGCAGACGAAATCCGAACTCGCCGATGTTTCGCCATCGCTGCGCGTTCCTTGCCTTCTCGATGACGGCCTCACCATCTGGGATTCGCTCGCGATCTGCGAATATCTCGCCGAAATTTTCCCCGAGAAAAAACTCTGGCCGGACGATCGCGCCGCGCGGGCGACCGCGCGCGCCGTCACGGCGGAAATGCATTCGGGGTTCCAGGGCCTGCGCTCGCTCTGGCCGATGCATTTCACGCGCGAGGGCATGCGCC
>JBBTJH010000007.1:0-8563 GCA_038059555.1 Pseudomonadota bacterium
AAATCATCCACGCCGCGTCGATCAAACTGGCGCAGGCGCGCATTCTCGACCGCCCGGTCATTTCGTCGTGGAACGATCTTCTCTCCTATTGCCGCGCCGCGATGGCGGACGAGAAGACCGAGTTGTTCCGCATCCTTTTCCTCGACAGGAAAAACATTCTGATCGCCGACGAAGTGCAACAACGCGGCACGGTCGATCACACGCCGGTCTATCCGCGCGAGGTCGTCAAACGCGCGCTCGACGTCGGCGCCTCGGCGATCATCCTCGTCCACAATCACCCGTCGGGCGATCCAACGCCCTCGCGCGCCGATATCGAAATGACCAACCAGATCCAGAAAGCCGCGTCAGCGCTGAATATCCGCGTCCACGACCATCTGATCATCGGCCACAAGAGCGAGGCGAGCTTTAAAGGGTTGGGGCTGTTGTAGGGACTAGGGATTAGGGACTAGGGATTGGGAAGAAAATTATTCCCTGCGCCGCCCGCCTAATCCCTAATCCCAAGTCCCTGATCCCAACCACCCATTATGCCTCGCATCATCACCCTCACCCCGAACCCGACTTACGATTTCGCCGTCGACACGCCGAAGGTCGAAGCGAACCGTAAATTGCGCTGCACCAATCCGGAGAGCCATCCGGGCGGCGGCGGATTGAACGTCGCGCGCGCTGCATCACGCCTCGGCGCTGAGACGCTGGCGATCTTTACGACGGGCGGGCTATACGGCGCCGCGCTGAAGGGCCTTGTCGCCGACGAGCATGTGCCCATGCGAACGGTCGGCGTCAGCGGCGAGACGCGCCTCGCCTTTCATGTGCGCGATGCGGCGACGAATGACGAATACCGCTTCAACCTGCCGGGCGCCGAGATGACGCCGTCCGAGCGGCAAGCGTTTCTTATCGCGCTCGAAAACGAAGTTCGCGGCGGCGATGTCGTCGTCGGCTCGGGCAGCTTGCCGCCGATGCGCGGCGAGAATGCTCAAGAAACATTCTGGGCGGAAGCGGCAAAGATCGCCAAAACAAAAGGCGCGCGTTTCGCGCTCGATTCGATCAGCGGGATCGAGGCGGCGCTGAAGGAAGGCGTTTTTCTCCTGCGTCACAACGAGCATGAATATCAAGCGCTCGCGGGCGGGCCGCTGCAATGGCCGGATGAAATCTCCGCCTTCGCGCAAAAGCTCGCGCGGAGCGGCGCCGCCGAGCGCGTCGTCATCACGCATGGCGGCGACGGCTCGGTGATGGCGACAAAAGCGAGCGTCGTCTTCACGCCCGTCATGCCCGTGCGCGCGCATTCGGCCGTCGGCGCCGGCGACAGTTTCGTCGCGGGGTTGATCGTCGCCTTGATGCGCGGCTGGCCTGACGCCGACGCGCTGCGCTTCGCCTCCGCCTGCGCCGCCGCAACAAGGCTGTCGAGCGGCACGTCGCTGTTCACCAGAGAAGACGTTGAGCAGCTTTACGCGTCCCGCTAAAATTCAGAACGACGGCGCCAGCGACGGCGCGCTGACGATTATATCTTTCTCGTCGATTTTCTCGCCGCGCATGAAGCGTTGGATCGTCGCCGTAATTTCGGGGGAGACCATAAAAAGATTGTGTCCTGCATTGACCACTTTTATCGCCGTCAAATTCCGCAAGCCGGAGACCGCGTCCCTTTGCTCATCCGGATAGGTGCGCCCATCCAGCGTGCCCGTCAGCAACAGAGTTGGAATTGAAGAGACCGGCTTTTTGCGGAAATCATCGCCAAGATCGAGATCGAGAGCGCCGGCGAGTTGCGGCATGGGGTAGTTCAGATAATCGCCCAGCAAGGCTGTCTCTGCTTCCTTTTCGATGCGAGCAAGGCGTTCGGCGCCGACGCCCGAGGCGACATCCATGGCGAGCGGCATCAGGTGAAATGACTCTGGTTCGCCCGGTGTGATGAAGCGGCCGAGGGCTGCGGCGACCGGCTCGATCATGCCGGCATCAACGGCGAGGTAAAGCATCAAAAGTTGCGCTGCGCCTTGCGGATCGGCGATCGACGCGCTCGCCGTCAGTTGCATCACCTCTTTCGTCAGCAGCATGTCGCTCGCGCCGTCCTTCGTCGGCACACTCATCATCGGCGGCGCCGCCTCAAGTTTCGCGTGTACGCGGCGCATCAACGCCTTGACGTCAGGATAGGCGCCTTTCGCCTTCGGCTCCTTGTCAATTGCTTCCTGAAGGCGGTCAAAATAGGCGTCCGTATTTGAAGGGAGCTTTACCGTCTGGTCGAGGCCTTCGGCGCCCGTCAGCACCATCTTGTCGATCCGCGGGCCCATTTCCTTGACGGCAGCAAGCGCCAGATGCGTGCCGTAGGAAATTGCCAGAAGCGAGATCTTGCGGGCGCCGAGATGGGCGCGCAGCGCGTCGAGATCGCGCGCATTTTCGACCGTCGTGTAACCCGCCGGATCGAAGCCTTCTTTGCGCCAGAAGTCGCCGCATTCTTCGGCGGCCCCCCTCAAGAGCGACGCCTCCTCATTTCTACCGAGCACCCGGTCAACCGGCAAAATGACTTTCGAGACGCACTCCGGCGTATCATCCGACCAGCCGGTCCCACGCTGATCGAGGGCGATGACATCGCCGAATTCCCGCATCGCCATGAAGAGCGGAAAGCGCTCCGCCCGCGCCGCGCCGACGCCCGACCCGCCCGGACCGCCCGCAAGGTAGACGATCGGCGAGCCGTGATTGGCGCTTGTCGATGGGAAGCGTACATAATGGACGTCGATGGTGCGGCTGGCGGGATCGGCGCGATTTTCCGGAACCTTCACGACGCCCCGAAAAGCGCTGACCTTTTCGCCGTTCTGCGCCTCGAATTCGTAGGGCGTCTCCGCAGGCATGGCGGGAATGCTGGTGCAGGCGCAAAGCGCCAGCAGGGAAATTGAAGCGGCGGCGAAATTCCGGATCATCATTTGGCGGGTCCCATTCATGGCTGTCACAGCCGATGTGACGCTTTCTCGATCTCCTTTCACGCTAAATTCGGCTGGCGGCGGCGAATTTCCGGCGAACGGCGGTGAACGGCGGTCTCAAATCGGCTAACGGTCGCACGATGAAAGTCTTCTTCGGCGCGATCGCCGCGCTCCTCCTCATCTTCATGGCTGAAGCTTCGGCCGCGATACTCTTTGCGCAAGCCTTCGAGCTGTGCGGTCCGGGCGGCGGACCGCCTCCAACTTCTAGCGACCAGTGCTCGCCGACCACACTCGACGCCATCGACCCGCAAGGTCGCGATATCTGGATCCGGGCCGTCATCGACGCGCCGCCAGCGGAGATTTCTGCTCCCGCCGGGCTATTCATCGCCGCGAAAGCCTCGAGCGACGTTTATCTGAACGGCGTCCGCCTCGGCGCCAGCGGGCGGCTTGCCTCTAGCCGGGAAGAGGAAACGCCGGGGCGCATGGACGCCGTTTTTGCAATTCCGGACGGCCTGCTTCAGCCGGGCCCAAACTGGGTCGCGGTCCGTTTTTCCTCTCACCATGGCTATTTGACCCTCGCCCGGCCCGTGCACTGGATCGCCATTGCGCCTTATGCCGAACCGGCCGCCGAGCGCCTCAAGGATACATGGCCTTCGCTCGTCGCCCTCGGTGTCATTCTTTCCGGCGCGCTTTATTTCGCCGTCATCGCCGCGACCGGCGCCGGCAGACGCGACCCGATCCTTCTGTCGCTGCTCGCGCTGTTCGCGGCCGGGCAGCTTGTCGCGGAAATGGTTCGAAGCCTTGTCGCTTATCCCTACCCGTTTCACGATCTGAGGCTGATCGCCATCGTCGTGACCTCTGCGGGCTTTGGGTTGACGCTCGCCGCCCTCGTCATTTCGCGCTTCATTGAAAGGGCGAAGCTGAAAGTTTTCACTGTTGTTGCGGTGCTGATCGCGGCGACCATCGTCCTTGCGGAAGGCTTCGACGCCAAAGCGGCCTTCGCCATTCTCGCCGCGTCGGCCGCCAGCGCCCTGATCGCTGCCAGAGCCGCTCTGCGCGGCGATCGTCAAGGCGTCGTCTTTTCAATCCCGCTCGCGGTCTTCACCGCCGCGATCCTCATTTTTCAGGGCATTTTTCTCGACGCTATCTTCTTTTTCGCGGTCGCGGCGCTTCTCCTCGTCCTCTTCGCGGCGCAGGCGCTCGCCCTGGAACGTGAGCGCCGCGAACGAGCGCTGGAGAAGGCGCGGACCCATGAACTCGAAGCCGCGCTGCAACGCGCGGCTGAACCCGATAAGCCCGCAAGCATCCGCATCAATGGCGCAGGCTCCGTCACCATCGTCCGCGCGGCTGAGATCACGCATTGCAGCGGCGCTGGCGACTATGTCGAACTGCACCTCGCAGACGGCCGGCAGATCCTCCACAACGGCGCGCTCGCACAGCTTGAAGCCGAGTTGCCCGCGACTTTTCTGCGCGTTCACCGCTCCTATATTGTCAACACGGATTTTGTGAAGTCGTTGATGCGGGAGACCTCCGGCGTCGGCGCGCTTATTTTGTCGAGCGGCGCTGAAGTGCCGGTGAGCCGCCGGATTATGCCGAAGGTGCGCGACGCGCTGGCGTAAGCGTCAATCGAACTCCGGCAATCGCCGCTGCATATAAGCGGCCGCCGAGACCCCGAATTCCGGCGAGTTCAGTTGCGCGTTGAAGATCGCGCCTTCAATCGCCATGCGTTCCATCACCGCAGCGCGGTTCGAGCGGACGAGGCGCTTGGTCTCGCGCATAGCATTGGGCGCTTGCGCGGCGACGCGCCCAGCGATCTCCCGGCATTCGCTCATCAACGAGGCGGCCGGAAAAACGCGCGAGACGAGACACGCCGACAACGCCTCGCTTGCGTTCAGCACGCGGCCCGCAATGAAAATATCGTTCGCCCAGGCGTTGCCGACCGTCATCGGCAACAGCAGCGACGAGCCTGCCTCCGGCACGACGCCAAGATGAGGAAAGGGCGAGCGGAATGTCGCCGTTTCGCTCGCATAGACGAGGTCTGAATGCAGCAGCATGGTGAGACCGACGCCGACGGCGGGGCCGTTCACCGCCGCCATCACAGGCTTGTCGCAATGGACGATCGCCTCAAGGAAGCGAATGACCGGCGGCTTTCCTTCCGGCAATCCGGCGGCGAAATCGCCAAGATCGTTGCCCGCCGTGAACGTGTCGCCGGCGCCGGTGATGATGACGCAGCGGATCCCCGCCTCGTCTTGCGCCAGCTGCAACCCGTCCGCGATCGCCGCATACATCTCATGCGTCAGTGCGTTTTTCTTCTCCGGACGATTGATGACAATCGTTAAAACGCGGCCCTGACGTTCAGTCTCTACGAAGGCGGTCATTGGCGTCCCTTTCGCGTCGCTTACGACGCCGCCTCTAACCCCGGGAGAGCCGCCGCACAAGCCGGGCGCGCCGTCGCGACGGCGTCTATTCCCTTAAATATATCGCGCCGCCGGCGTTGGCGATCCCGGCCGGAACCGGCACGCTGGTATTGGCGTAGTCCGTATTGAGGACGAGGCGCGTGTTCTTGTCGAGGCGAATGCGCTTGGCGATAATCGCCGTATAGGCGCTGTCTTCCGCGATGTCAGATGTCGCGGAGGCGGTAAAATCCGCGTCCGGAAGGTATATCGTGCCGACGAGGCGGTCGACGAAATTGCTGTAGACTTCAAAGTCCCTGATGCCGAAGGCGGCCCGGCTTTGCCAGATGAGAATTCCGGCCATGTCGCCGTTTTCGGGCGCCGCGAGCGAGATCGAGGATTTGTCCTCGAATTTTATACCGGCGTCAAAGCCAGTGAAGAACAGCCCGACTCCGTCGCCTTCAATTTTCGAAGCGCCTTTCACTTCAAGGGCGCCGTCCTTGAAAATATAGACCCCGGGATCGAGCGTCACGATCGAATTTCCCGAGATAACGACGCCGTCGCAATAAACGCCGGGCGAGAGGCGGCCGACGTAATCTTGATAGCTGGGCGCCGTATGCTCGCAGGGGCCAATTCGAGGCTCAAGTCTTTCCGCAAGCGGATCGTTGCGTTCCGGGCAATCGGTCAAAGGGAGCGGCGTGAAATTCAAGTAGTCGCCATCATATCCGCCGGCGGTGCAAGTGAAAGCGCTCTCGATGACGCCGCTGCCTTTCGCAGAGAGGCCCTTTGTATCGGTTGAGTTTGAGTAGACGGCGCAGTCATTGCCCGACAATTTCGCATTGCCGGTCAACGCGACAATATCGCCGCCCGTCTTGCCGAGCCCGATGACGCAGATATTAGCGCCGCCGGAGGCCTGAGCGGTCGCTTCGACAGCGACGGTAAGCGGCGTCTTGAAGAGCGCGACGAACAGCGTTGGCCGGTAAGAAAAGGAGGCCGCGACCTTCACTGTCGACGCGCTGTCATCCGCCGTTGCGGAGGCTTGCGCGCTACGCAGCTCGCCCGAGCGCAAAAATTGAGTAAGCGCTGCGTGTTCGGCGCGATCTTCCGCGAGATTTCCTGCGCTGCGCGATGTCAGATATTCGCGCGCGCCGGCGAGAGCGGAAGCGTCGGCGATTTCCTGAATTTCCGCACGCACGGATGTATAATGCGCGAAATCGACCCCGGCGCCCGCAGCGCCGAGCAACACAGGCAAAAGCAACGCAAATGTCAAAGCGACGTTTCCGTCTCGCCCGCCGGCTACGGTTTGCAAACTCATGCGCTATCCCCCTCGGGATGCGCAATTCTAGGTTGGGGGCGATTAACGCTCGATTAGCGCGTTGGGCGTGAAAACGATGACGCCCGGCGCATGACGGTTATGGTTAGCGGAGATTAATTTCTAACTGAATCGCCGGACGTAAGGCGTTCCCGAAAACAACATTCTGTTCGGCCTTCCGTTGATCTCGCCGTCGAATTTGATCCGTTCGGGCGAGGTCTCATCGCCAAGGCGCCATTCGTTATTTCCAAGTGGCGTCAGCGGCTCCGCATTTCCGACCCAGAGCCCGCCGTCGCGCGCGTAGACATAGATCGGCCCCGCCCAGCGGTCGTCATTGTCATAGCGGCCGGCGGCGACGCGCAACGCTTCGAGCGCCGGCGCTTTGAAGCCGATCGCCGGATCGACGAGGTATTCATCTTCCCCGATCCAGGCGCGAACCGCTTTTTCATTTTCAACTTCGATGACAACGCCGGTCACTGCGAAGTCGGGTTCGGTCGTTGCGAACAACGAGCCCGCCGCCTGCTGCAAGACGCTGACCCGCCCATTGCGGCTGAGGCGCAGTTTGCCGTTTTCGGCCGCGACCTCGAACGCATCGCCCGCCGCCGACGTAAAGGCGCCCGCATATTGCTCCGGCTTTTCAAGCGCGATTGACGGCGGCTTTGGCGCCGGCGTCGTCGCCCCCTCCGACACCGCGCGCATCAGCTCGCACGCGTAAGTCGAGACGCGCACCGGGCGATAGTTCAGCGCGTAATGGATGTTCGCCGAAGCGAAAGCGGCAACGCCCGCCTCGCTATCGACATGCAGCGCTGAACAGAACGAAATCATGCCGCCGGTGTGATGCAGATATTTCCGCCCGTCGATTTCGATGCGCGCAACGCCATTGCCGTATTTCGCGCCGGGGCCCCAGCCGTCCGCCGGATCGGCGAGAAAGCGTTTTGCCGCAGCGTCGGAAAAGACAGGTCCGCCTTTTCCTTCCGCGACGCCCAGCAGGAAGCGCAAAAATTTCGCCATGTCGCCGGCGGTCGCAGCGACCGAGCCCGCAGGGCTGTCAGAATCGGCCCACGGCGTCGGCGACATTTTTGAGGGGCGCGGGTTGAGACGATCCGTCAGCGCCGGCTCGTAGCCTTGCGCATAGCGAAAACGGTCGGCGACGCGCATCGCCGAGACGGAATTCGTCATGCCGAGCGGCTTTAATATCCGCTCCTCCACCATCTCGTAATTCAGCTTGCGGCCGGCGGTTTCCGCGATCATCCCCGCGAGCGCGTAACCGGAGTTTGAATAGGACCAGTTGGTCCCGGGCTCAAAGCCGGTCCACAATCCGCCTTCTGGAAATATCGCCGAATCCGCCGGAAGGCCGGACGTGTGATTGAGAAGCTGCTGCAGGGTAATCGCCTTGCCGCCGCGCACGCGAAGACCTTTGAGCGCGGTTTCGAGTCTCACATCGGGCGAGAGCTTTCCCTCGTCGATCAGCGAATAGGCCGAGAGCGCCGTGAACATTTTCGAGATCGAGCCGATTTGAAAAAGCTGATCAGGCCGGACCGGAATGTTCTTGTCGACGTCGGCAAGACCCGACGCGACGACGCCCTCAAATCCATCGCGCGTAACGACCGTGACAATCATGCCGGGTATGCCCCATTCGGCGCGATGCAAATCCGCATAGGCGGCAAGCGCCTTCATCGCTTTGCCGTGCGCCTTGCCGCCGCCAACGCTGCTCGCCCGCGCCTCAGCGCTGGAAGCGAGCCCTGCGGCAACGACCGCGCCGCCTAAAAACACTCTGCGATTGACGTCCATGGAGCCCCTCCGGATTTTTCACGGGTGAGATTACAGCAAGTTGCAAGCGGTGGCGACGGCGAGCCTCAGCGATCTAATGATTCGTATCGCTCATCGGCGATGACGGAGAGAAGAAACCCTCCCGTCGCTTCGCGCAGGCCTCCCTTTTCAAGGGAGGTAGAAGA
>JBBTJH010000008.1:0-6281 GCA_038059555.1 Pseudomonadota bacterium
AGCATCTCATGTTTCTCCGTCTGGATGTTCATATTCAGCGTGTGCAGGCGTCCATCGCCGCTTTGGCGTTATCTGATGCGGCGGCATACCGCGCTTCCCGGTCGTCGATTTCGGCGAGCGAGCGGAATTCTGTCTGCAATGACGGATCTGCCGCAACTTTTCCTTCAAGGCAGCCGCAGCCGGAAGTATCGCGGCCTTCGGCTTCGAGTTTTGCCGCGCAGGCGTCCGCCATTTCGCCTGCATAGGCGACGGCAACAAACGCGGCGATCGCCGCGCCAAGCGCAATTATACGTTTCATCAGGGCCCCTTCGATGTTGGTTCGCTCCCAGCGGGGCAATTTGTGGCCCGGCATGGTTAACGGCGTCAAGCGCGATGCGCCGCGCCGCCTGCCGAGATCGCCGGATTGATCTTCACGGGGCCCCGGGTGAGAAAGCGGGATGAAAAATGAGATGCACGGAACGACGATACTGAGCGTGCGGCGGGGCGGCATGGTCGTAATCGGGGGCGATGGGCAGGTCAGCCTCGGCCAGACAATCGTCAAGGGCGACGCCCGAAAGGTGAGGCGGCTCGCCGGCGGCAAGGTCATCGCCGGTTTTGCGGGGGCGACCGCCGACGCGTTTACGCTGCTTGAGCGGCGCGAGGGCAAGCTCGAACAGCATCCCGGCAATTTGACGAGAGCAGCGGTCGAGCTCGCCAAGGACTGGCGTACCGACCGCTATCTGAGGCGCCTTGAGGCGATGATGATTGTCGCCGACGCTGCCGTGACGCTGACACTCACCGGCGCCGGCGATGTCATAGAACCGGCGCAAGGGATCGCCGCGATCGGTTCGGGCGGCGATTTCGCCAGGGCCGCTGCAAGAGCCCTCTTCGAAGAAACGCCGCTCGACGCCGAAGCGATCGTCAAGCGGGCGATGGCGATCGCCGCTTCGATCTGCGTTTACACGAACGACCAGCTCACTCTTGAAAAAATCAGCGCGCCCTCGCTCTGAGCTCTTTCGACGCCGTGTACGGATTAACCTTAATAAGCGTTATCCATGCGATCCGATTAACGGAAAAGTTTTCATCTTTTTAAACGGCCTATAAACATCGATCGTCAATAAATGACGGTGCATTCTTGCGCGCATGTAAGGTTCGCGCGGGACAGAGCGCGGCGGCGCTAGAGACGGGGACGATGTTTATGTCGGCATTCAATCTGAAATCGGCTTTGAAGAGCGGCGCAGCTTATCTTGAAGACGTCTATGGCGGCGCAGCGATCATCATGGCGCTGATGACGCCGGTGATTATCGGCGGTCTCGCCTTCGGCGCAGAAGTCGGCGGCTGGGAGTTGACCAAGCGCCAGCTGCAAAATGCTGCGGACACCGCCGCGTTCGCCGCCGCGACCCAAGTTCGCTCCGGCCGGGAGCTTGACGTGATCACGGCGGCGGCGGTCGCCGTCGCGGAAGTCAGCGGTTATGACGGCGATGAAGATGGCGTTTTGGTCGAAAGTCCGCCGGCGACCGCGCCGAACGCCGTTGACGGCACCAACCCGAATGGCAGAGCCAACTATGTCTATGTGACGCTGACGCAAACAGCTGACCGCAATTTCACAAAATTCTTCGCTGCCGACAGCACGGTCACCTTCAGATCTGCCGCGCTTGTCAATGTCGAAAACGGAAGACCGGCATGCGTCCTGTCGCTGGCTCCGAATACGTCCGGCGCTGTGACTGCGACGGGCTCGACAACTGTATCGCTTTCCGGCTGCGACGTCGCATCGAATTCAATTTCGCCAACGGCCGTCACGGTTAGCGGCAGCGCTGATCTTACCACCGACTGCGTCTCCGCAGTCGGCGGCGTTTCCGCCTCTAGCGGCCTCCACATGACCGAATGCTCAGAAGCGATTGAAAATGCGCCGTTGACGGCTGACCCTTATCGTAATGTCGCCGCGCCGTCTGTTCCCGGATCCTGCGCGACGGGAGTTGAAAAAAACAAGCTGCTGACGGGGCCGCACGGCACGGGTAATCCGAAACCGACGTCCGGCGGGGTCAGCAATCTTGGTTCAGCCTATTGCGGCGGTGGAAACATTCAGGGCACGACCAATTTGTCTGCTGGCGTCTATGTTTTGAACGGCGGCATTTGGAGAGTGAACGCAGGCGCTAAACTTTTAGGGTCGGGCGTCACGCTTTATCTGACAGGCGGTGCGACACTTGATATCAATGGCGGGGCCGAAGTTGATCTTTCGGCGCCGACGAGCGGAACATACGCCGGATTGCTGGTCTTCTTCGATCGCGCCAACACCGGCTCAAGCACCATTAATGGCGGGTCTGACTTCTCGATGGTCGGCGCCGTCTATGGGGCTAAGCAGAATATCTCCTTTAGCGGGGATACGACCGGCGGCAGCGCAGGCCAATGCACCCAGGTCATCGGCTACACGGTGCAATTCGCCGGCAATTCCGGGTTTGACACAGACTGCTCAGCGTCAGGCACGAAAGCCATTATGGCGTCGCAATCGATCAAAATCGTCGGGTGAGGGACATGAAAAAATTCATGCGCAATCTGAATGCCTTTCTCAGCGACCGGCGCGGTTCGTCCGCTGTCGAATTCGCGGTCGGCGCGCCAGTTCTGCTGATCGGTCTCATCATCGTCACCGATGTCGGGTTGGCGGTCAGCGACCGCATGGGTCTCGACCAATCGGTCAGAGCTGGCGCTGAATTCGCCATGAACAACGTAGAGGATGAAACGACGCTTGAAGACATGGTGAAATCGGCGGCGACCGGCGCCTATGGCGATGCGTTGGGCGACGTCGACTCAAGCGAAATCCCCAATGTCGACGTGACGAAGTCTTGCGAGTGTCCTGACGCGAGCGGGGTAGCCGTGTCGTGCGACGAACTCTGCACGGGCGATCTTCCTCCGTCGATCTATTATGATTTCGCCGCAACCAAGGACTATCAGGGCATCTTCATTCCCAATTTCACGATGGCGACTGAGATGAAAGTACAGGTGCGCTAATATGCGTAGACTGTTTTCATTTCAGGAATTTGCGCGCGACCGGTCCGGCGCTCAGGCGGTTGAATTTGCAATCATCGCGCCTGTCTTGTTCGCCTTCATCTTTGGCATCTTCGAGGTCGGGCGGCTCACCTACGAGCAAAGCCGGGTTTCTGCGGCTGCGGCTGCGGGCGCACGCGCCGTGACGCTTTATGGCGGCTCCGACGAAACGCATATTGAAGCTGCGATCAGTGCAAAGCTCCCATATGCCGCCGATATCGACCTTTCCGACACGACGTTCGGCGGCCTGGCGTTCAAACAAATCGTCATCAGCTATGATTTCGATTTCCTGATCAAATTCGCTCCGGGGATCAGCGGCGTCACCATCACTGCGACGCGTTACGCGCCCGCTAGCTGAGCAGTTTTGGCTGGAAGAAAAATAAAGGCGGCCCCGAAGGGCCGCCTTTTTTCGTCGCCCTTTTCATCACGGGCCCGAGCGCTTAAATGCCGGACCCACGCGAAAGAGAGAGGCGCTCCATGTCCGATTACTCCCCACGCGAGATCGTATCCGAACTCGACCGCTTCATTGTCGGCCAGAACGCCGCCAAACGCGCGGTCGCGATTGCGCTTCGAAACCGCTGGCGGCGCCGGCGCGTCGAGGGCGTTATGCGCGACGAAATCACCCCAAAGAATATCTTGATGATCGGGCCGACGGGCGTTGGAAAGACCGAGATTTCACGCCGCCTTGCAAAACTCGCCGGCGCGCCGTTTTTAAAAGTCGAGGCGACGAAGTTCACCGAGGTCGGCTATGTCGGCCGCGACGTTGACTCGATCGTGCGCGACCTCGTCGAGATCGCGATGTCGCTCGTCCGGGAGCGAAAAAGAGAAGACGTGAAAGCGCGCGCTCAACAGGCGGCGGAGGCGCGGGTGCTTGACGCGCTGGTTGGCGAAAGCGCGAGCGCCGCGACCCGCACGAGTTTTCTTGAGAAGCTGCGGCGCGGCGAGCTTGATGAGCGCGAGATCGAACTTGAGTTGCGCGATGGCGGCGGCTCTGCCGGTTTTGACCTCCCCGGCATGCAGGGCGCTCAGATGGGCGTCATCAATCTCTCCGATATGCTCGGCAAGGCGTTCGGCGGTCCGGTCAAAAAGAAAAAACTGCGCATCAAGGACGCCTATGCCCCGCTTGTCGCCGAAGAATCCGACAAGCTGCTCGACGATGAGGCGATGTCGCGCGAAGCGGTTGATCTCGCGCAAAATGACGGGATCGTTTTTCTCGACGAGATCGACAAGATCGCTCGCGGCGGCCATGAGGGCGCGCGCGGCGCAGACGTCTCACGCGAGGGGGTTCAGCGCGATCTCCTTCCGCTGATCGAAGGCGCAACCGTCGCTACCAAATATGGACCGGTGAAGACCGACCATGTGCTCTTTATCGCATCGGGTGCTTTTCATCTGTCGAAGCCGTCCGACCTGCTCCCTGAGCTTCAGGGCCGGTTGCCGATCCGGGTCGAGCTTCAGGCCCTGACAAGAGACGATCTAAGGCGGATCCTTACCGACACCGAGGCGAGCCTGGTACGGCAATATTCAGCCCTTTTGGCGACCGAGGGGGTCGCCCTCTCCTTTTCCGAGGACGGCCTTGACGCCCTCGCAGACGCGGCGGCGGCGGTGAACGCCTCGGTCGAGAATATCGGAGCGCGGCGGCTTGCCACCGTCCTCGAGGCGGTTCTGGAGGACCTCTCCTTCACGGCCGCCGACCGCTCCGGGGCGAGCGTCCGGATCGACGCCCCTTATGTCGAGGCCAGGATCGGTGAAATCGCCCGGAATTCCGACCTTTCGAGGTATATTCTGTAGCGCTATTCCGGGCCGCCGGCGTTGCCGGGAGGCAACAGAAGCGTCCACCCCCGGCCTTTGCGTTTCGTTAATGGCGGGTTAAGCTGTCTTTTCCTTGGGGAAACAGTGGGGCCATGAGCATGGCGGACGGCGCATCCAGTCAGTCAATCCGGCGGTCCGCGCACGGATCGCATGGCGGTCATGAACCGGCCCCGGCCTCCGGCAATGGCGGGCATGATCACGGCCTTGGTCACCGCGCCCACAAGGAACGGCCGCGCGTCGCTTTCACCGGCGAAGAATTCGGTTTCGGCTATCAAGCCGCAGACCTTTTCGCCCGCAAAGGCCGCGAAAGACCAATTTATGACGCCGGCCTCGCCGTCGCCAAAGCGCGAACCGAACAGGAATTTCGCGTTTACGCCGACCGCTATGAAGGCGGCGAGAACGCCAAATTCGACTTCAGCGCGCCAACTTGGCAGCCGCTGAGGACCAAGGAACAATCGTTGATGGCGGTCAAACAGCACACGGCCGATTTCGCTGTGGTGCCGTTTTATCACCCCTATTTCGGCTATGATTTCGAAACGCTTCGCGCTCTTGGATCGCTGATCTTCTTGCTCGGCGTCGAGCAGGTGGAGGCGACGGACAATTTCTGCCTTGCGGTGCACGAGTCCCAGCTTTACGATCTGATCCAGTCCTCGCATCCCGGAACCGGTTTCTCGGCGTTGCAGCGGCGTTTTCGCAAATCCTGGGGCGCTGTAGATGTCGGAAGCGGCAACGCGCCAGGCGCGCGTTACGACGCTGAGATGCCGCGCGCCGGTCTTCCCATCGATATGTCGGACCAGAAACTGATCCGCGACCGGATTGATGTCGTCTTCGCCGGCCCGGAAGCCTCGCGGCGCTGCAAATCCAAACTGGATGGGCTTCGCTCGATTGGCGTTGAGGTTCAGGAAACTGCGGCGATGATTGAGCCGCACCGTGAACTTGCCCGGCGCGCCAGAGCGACTGCGAGTTCTACGCGTCAGACCAACACGTTCTTTGATCCGACCAGCGGGGAAACTAAATTCTTTTCAAGCCTCGGCGCCGAAGCGCAAGGCGGCAAGCTGTTCGGCATGGTGCTCCCTTATGAAGTCGCGATGCGCTCGTCCGACTATGTGATCGTCGATCACAATTATGACGACGGGCAGGCGGCGAAGACGCGGTTCATGGTGGTCGAGGCGAACCCCGATCACACGCTTGTCGAGGACGCCTATCGCACGACCGACCAGAAGACGCGGTATTGGTACCGCCGTCTAAGCGCTCTCTCGAAGGCGGCGGGGTCTTTGGAAACGCGCGGCGTCAAAACCGTCGGCGCAATAGGTCTCGGCGTCGGCGCCGGGATGGTTGCGTTCGGCCTGATGGGCCTCGCGGGGTATCAGGGGCAATTCAGCCTTCCGGCTCTGCTCGGGACGGTGACGCGAACTGGTTTTGCTCTTGCGCTCGCGGGTCTTGGCGTCGGC
>JBBTJH010000009.1:0-3771 GCA_038059555.1 Pseudomonadota bacterium
GAATCGCTCTTTTACTATATCCATCGCCGGGCGTTGTCCGTCAGCGCCGAAGAAGAATCCCGGGGTCGGAACGATGTAGGAGTGCCCCCAGCGGTTGACGACAATTCCCGCAATGTCGCGGTCCGCGTCAAACCCAGCGCTACTGAACATCTTTGTCATCTGCGCCCGGATCGCGCCTTCGATTTCTGCGTATGATTTCGACAGCAAGGAGTAACGATTCTGCGCCGCCTGCGCCTGTGCGGGAAGCCCGGGATTCGGGAAGCCGACATAAAACGTCAACACAGCAGGCTCTGCCGGATCAAACGCCGCCTGCTTGTCGCTGAAGGCCATCGGTTGCTTGATATTGCAGAAACCGCCCAGCCCTTCCGCCGAAAAATAATGGCAGGCAGTAACGCCAATTCTCGCCAGAAACTTCCAGTTTCTCAGGGCGACGTTCACGATCATGTTTGAACCATACACAAACTGTCCAAACGCATCTTGATAGTCGTCAGGCAAGTCGCGCACGATGTGCTTATTCACCCACCCGCCGATTGCGGACACGACGCCGCGCGCCCTGATCAAACAAAACTTTCCATCGCGAACATAAGCGATCTTCACCAGGCTCGCGCTCTCCGGTTCGCCATCGTGCCGCACAAACACGGCAGTCGCGTTCAATCGGATACGAAAACGAGCGCTTTCACGATCGAAGTTCTCAAACTGATATTTTGAATTCTGGATAGCTTCGAATGAGTCATCGCCCGCAATCGCTTCGGGAAGGGCTCGCTTGAGCATCAACCGATAAACGGTGTCGTTGCCCCCTGGAAAAGAGAATATTCCCGACGCCTCTTTGTCAGCGGGGTTAAGACGATAGAGAGATCCCTCGCCGAAGCCTGTATCAAAGCCGGGCAGACCCGACTTCATCGCGAAGAGCGCCGACACGGCGTCAGCGCCGAGGCCGCCGGTCGTGGATAAGGTTTTGTCCAGCATCGCGATAATGCGCGGCTGCACTTCCAGGACTTCTTCGAGGTAGTTGCGGTAGGTGACGCTGTCGAGCGATTTTTCCCAGTCATCGCCCCAAATGTTTTTCCCGGCGCCCCGATGCAGACGAGTGAGGTCTGCCTTTTCTTCGTCGGTGAAGGGCGTGTTTGTATAATTGCTTTCGGATGAATCGATGTCCCAGCGGGGCTCTACGCCGAAACTATTTTCGTCGAAGAAATACCCGCATGTCGCCGTTTGCTCCGCGAGGCCAAACATCGGCAAATAGTTCGTCTTTGATACCCGCAACTCGCCGGCATGATTTTCAAGCGGTTGAAATTTCGGGTCACGCGGGATTCCGAGATTTTTCCAAAGCTCATCATACCAATCGCCCTGAACAGCCGGCGTCACGACGACATTGGACCCCTGCGGCCCGACAATCATTTTGCCGTCGACCAGAAACTCGTTTCGCTTCGCCTCGCCGCCCGGCAGCGGATGATTTTCAAGGAGCAAGCAAGTCTTATGCGGATCGGCCTCTTTCAAAAAGGTGCGCGCCGCAGAGAGCCCAGAAAAGCCGCCGCCGATGATGACGAGGTCATAGACCTCGCCGGTATCGATCAGATCGGCCGCCATATCGTCGATCTTCTGATCGCGGATGAGATGGGCCGCCTCTCTCACGCCTTCAATATTCCCGTTGGACCGGGCATAATCGCCTACGCCCGCAAATCCGTTCCATGGATGAACTTGCGCGACGGTCGATGTACGCTCGACGCCCGATCCACACGCGCTCAACAAAGGCGCAGACATGGACAGCAGCGCCGCCCCCGATCCCAACAAGGCGCCATTGTTGAAATCTCGTCGCGTAATACGATTGTCCTGGTCGTCCTTCACCACGCGGCTGACGCACCCTTCCGTAAATTACACAACAGCAGCTGGCGCAAGCCAGCCGCATTGTTGTCGGCGTTTGCGCCCCTTAAAGACTGATGCGGAGGTTTCCGCCGAACCAGCGGCGCTGGCCGAAGATGTCTTCGTTCGAACCGAAGAACCCTGTCCCGTCGACGCCGAAGGTGCGATAACGAGTGTCACTAATGTTCTTGCCGAATAGGGCGACGCTCCAATGGCCGCTTCCACTCGTATAGCCAATCCGAGCATTCAAAATCCCAAAGCCGTCCTCGAGCACGGCAGGTGATGTCACAAGGTTAAACTTGTGGTCGCCCTTGTAATTGAAATCGAGCTGGCCCGAGACCGTGCCGCCGAGCGCCGGACGCGCATAGCGCACAAGACCATTGACGGAGACCTTGGCGACAAGGGGCGCTTGCTCCTCGCCGCTCGGCACGAGCGAAGTCGGAATGTCAGTCACCTTTGTATCAATGTAGGCAAGACCGACGAGCAGATCGAGGCCCTCTACCGGCGTCGCTATGACCTCTATTTCGCCGCCATGGAATTTCGCGTCGGCGTTAAAGAGCAAAGCGTTAAAGAACGGATCGATATTGTACGCCTGATAATCATTGTAATCATAATAGAATATCGCCGCATTGGCCCTTACGCTGTCCGAAAGCGTCGCCTTCACGCCGCCCTCATACGAAGTCAATGTCTCACCGGAAAACGGCAGGGCGGCCGTATCAACCGGCGTTAGCGGAATGTTGAAGCCCCCGGATTTGATGCCGCGGCTGACGCCAGCATAGGCCAGCACGTCGTCCGCAAGCTTGTAATTGAGCTGCGCCTTCCAGGAAAATTTGTCCTCCTTCAACGTATCAATATAGCCGGGGAACCCGAAATCGACCGCGAACAGCGTGAAATCTTTTTTGTCCACATTATAGCGGCCGCCTGCGATGACCGAGAGTGCGTCGGTCAGATTGTATTCGACCTGAGCGAAGCCGGCGATCGCTCGCGTATCAAGCGTCGCATCGATGCCGAACACCGCGCCCGGTCCGAAATAGATATCGCCCGACTCGTCAATAGTCACGTCCGCATTTGCGTCAAGGTAAAAGAGCCCCATGACGGCGTCATAGCGATTGCCCTCAAAGTTCACGCGCACTTCTTGCGAAAACTGTTTTATGTCGACGCCCTGGATGTAGTTGAACGCGCTGTTTGGCGATGTATCGGTATCTTCAGAATACCCGCTCTCGATGTCCTGATAGTTGGTGACCGATGTCAGTGTCGCGTTATCGGTAATGTTCCACTTGATCGTGCCGGTTACGTCATAAACATCGGAGATCAGATAGGATGGAAAATCGTCTTCGCCGGTGAACACGTCGCCGTCCGCATCCACATAACCGAAGAAGTCCGTCGCCGACCCCGGCGGCAGCGAGAAGCTGTAACCGCCTGCGCCGTCTTGCGTGCCGTATTGCCCTTTGATGAGGAAGCTTAGATCTTCCGTCGGCTCCAACATCAGCTGCGCACGATACGCCGTGAAGTTTTCCCGCATCGAATTGCTGACGGTCGCCTGCTCGATCAGGCCGTTGTCCTTGCCGTCGACAATGGAAAAGCGGAACGCCGCCTTGTCGGTTATTGGCCCCCCGACAGCCGCTTCGATCCGCCGGCGCCCTTGCTCGCCAAAGGTTACATCGGCGAACGCTTGGTACTCCTGGGTCGGCTTGGCGGTAACGTACTGGACGAGGCCGCCAGTCGAGTTGCGGCCAAACAGCGTGCCTTGTGGGCCGCGCAATACTTCCGCTCGCTCAATATCGAAAAGATTGAAGCGCGTGGTCACGTTTGAGATTTGATAGGTCTCGTCCACGTACAGCGCGATCGGCGCTTCCTGATGGGCTGCGAAATCATTCTGCCCGACGCCGCGAATATTGAATGATTGAAGCG
>JBBTJH010000010.1:0-7951 GCA_038059555.1 Pseudomonadota bacterium
TCGGCTATTACGCCAATTCCGACGGCTACGATATGGTGCAGCCCTCGGGCGAGGGCGCTGTCCGGTGCATGCGCGAAGCCCTCAAAACCGTCGGGCGGCCGATCGATTACGTCAACGCGCACGGCACCTCGACGCCGGTCGGCGACTCAAAAGAGACGTCCGCGCTGCGCGAGGTTTTCGGCGCCAAGGTGCCCCCCTTCTCATCGACGAAATCGCTGACGGGGCACTCGCTCGGCGCTGTCGGCGCGCAAGAGACGATATACTCCCTCATCATGATGCGCGACCGCTTCTTGTGCAAAAGCGCGCATATCGAGGAGATCGATCCGGAATTCGCCGACCTTCCGATTATCCGCGAGCGGATCGATAACGCGAAGATCGACTGCTTCCTCACCAATTCATTCGGCTTCGGCGGGACCAACGGCTGCCTCGTCGTCGCGCGTGCCGACTAGTCAAATCCTGAACTGAAAGGTCGACCCATGAGCGATGAAAATTCGTTCCCGTCAGGCTCCCTGATGAAAGGAAAGCGCGGCCTCATCATGGGCGTCGCCAACAAGAACTCGATCGCCTGGGGCGTCGCGCAGCAACTCGCCGCGCAAGGGGCCGAACTCGCCTTTTCCTACATTCAGGCGATGGAAAGCCGGGTTAAGCCTCTCGGCGACTCGATCGGCGTCAAGCTTTATGTCGAAGCCGACGTGATGAGCGACGATGACATGGCGCGGTCATTCGCCGAAATCGAGAAGGCGTGGGGGCGGCTCGACTTCCTCGTCCATGCGATCGCCTTCACCGACAAGGAAGCGCTGAAAGGCTCCTTCGTCGACAACACGACGCGCCAGAATTTCAAGGATACGATGGACGTGTCCGCATTTTCCTTCGTCGATGCGGCGCGGCGCGCGTCGAAAATGATGCCGGCGGGGGGCTCGATGGTGACGCTCACCTATCTCGGCTCCGAGCGCGTGGTGCCCAATTACAATGTCATGGGCGTCGCCAAGGCCGCGCTTGAAGCGTCGATGCGCTATATCGCGCGCGATCTTGGCCCGAAAGGCATTCGCGTCAATGCGATCTCCGCCGGGCCGATGAAGACGCTCGCCATGGCCGGCATCACAGGGGGGCGGCAATTGATGACGACCGGCCGTGAGTGGTCGCTGCTGAAGGAAGACACGACCATGGAAGGCGTCGCCGGATCGGCGCTCTATCTTCTCTCCGACCTCGGCAAGTCGTGCACCGGCGAAGTCGTGCATGTCGACGCCGGCTTCCACGTCGTCGCCGTGCCGAGCATGGACGGCATGCCGGGCGCCTAAGCGCCGCGCGCGAAAGTGGCGCCCGGTTTCGCGCGCAAAGGCGCGCCACATCTAAGCGGCGAGCGCTGATCAGTCGCGCGCTGCGCGCAGATAGGGCGCGGGATCGACCTTCTGGAATCCCGGCGTTTGCTCGGCGAGATGGTCCAGCCAGAATTTGTGGCCGGCGCCGAAGACGATGACGACGCGGTCCCCCGGCTTTGTCACATCGATCAGTTTTGAAAAAATCTTCGCGTTCCGCATGAACCAGTAGCCGTTGAGTTCAGCGCCCGGCTGACTTTCGCCCGTGTCGAGTTTTAAAAGCTCATAATAGAGTTGGGGCGAGGAAAGTTTTCCGGTGTTCGCCGCGATCAACGCCTCACTCATGGTAAGAGCGCCAATTCGCTTGGTTTCTTCCGCGGCCATTTCCTGGGCTTTGCCGATCAGGCCGTCAATCTCGGCTTGCTGCCCGCTCGCCGCCGCGTGCTCCATCACTTTCCCGAAGGGAAAATAATCGGGTTCGCCGTCGACCGGCTGCTCATCGAGCCCGTAGACGCGCGCGACCCCGGCTTTTGAAGCGAGCCGATAGGCGAGCTGAACGCGCTCGTCTTCATTGGCCGCGAGCGCGGCGGGCGTGAAGTCCGCATATTTCGGATCGACGTAATCTGGCGCCGCCGTGACGCGCTCCGTGATGACGACCGTCGGTTTGAACGCCGCCAGCCTTAGTGCCGCCTCCTCAAGTTCCCGTTGGCGGCGCGGCGTCAACACGTTGTCGGCTTCAACCGAAATGACGTCGCTGTCCGATCCGCCAAAATGCCATGTTCCGATGACCATGACGGCGATGGAATCGGGGGCGGCGGCCTCGTTCGCCGGCGCTGTGGCGCAGGCGGAAAGCGCGAGCATGGCGAGCAGGGATGTTCTAATGCGCATGGATGAGCCCCTTGTTTTGGGCTTCTCTACCGCTCGCTCCGCCCCCGCGCCAGAATTTTGCGGCTGGACGTTTCAAAATCGCGGTGCGGCGTTAGCCCTTCTTCGATTTGACCCAGTCATTGATCGTCGCTTCGAGGACCGGCAGCGGCGCGTCGCCGATCGAGAGCACGGCGTCGTGAAAGTCGCGAATGTCGAATTTGTCGCCGAGCTCGGTCACGGCTTTCCCGCGCAATTCAAGAATCTTCAGCATGCCGAGCTTATAAGCGCAGGCCTGCCCCGGCACGGCGGCGTAGCGCTCAATCTCGCGCGTCGCCGTAGCGCGGGTGTCGCCGGTGACGGATACCATATAGTCGATCGCCTGCTCGCGGCTCCATCTTTTGTGGTGCAGTCCCGTATCGACGACGAGCCGCGCCGCGCGAAACAATTCCGCCTGCAGCCGGCCGAGATCTCCCTCGGGATCGCCCTCATACATGCCCATTTCCTTGGCGAGCGCCTCGGCGTAAAGGCCCCAGCCTTCGGCGTATTCCGAATAGCCGAGCATATTGCGCATCAACGGCATGTCATTGATCGAGCGCTGATACGCGGTCTGGAAATGGTGGCCGGGGACCGCTTCGTGATAGGTCAGCGATTTCAGCGTGTGTTTCGGTTTGTCGGCCGTGTTTTTGAGATTGATCCAGTAAACGCCGGGCCGAGATCCGTCGAGCGAGGGGCCGGTGTAATAGCCGCCGGGCGATGAATCTTGTTCATGGAGCGGAATGCGCCGCACCTCGACTTTCGTCGCCGGCAGGCGCCCGAACCAGTCGCCGGATTTCGCCATGACCGCATCGACTTCCTCGCGAAGAGAGGCGAGCAACGCTTCCTTTCCTTCCTCCGTATTCGGATAAAGATCGCCGGGACGCGCCGAGAGCGCCTCCATGCGCGCGGCGACGGAGCCTTGCGTCAGGCCGATCGATTTCAAAAGCGCGTCCATTTCGGCGGCGATGCGCGCCACTTCCGAAAGGCCAAGCTCGTGAACGTCGTCGGCGGATTTGACCCCTGCGCCATAGGAGGTGAGCGCCAGCTGATAAAACGCCTCGCCTTCTTCGCCGAGCCGCCAGACGCCCGCGTCGTCATTGGTTTCCTGAAGCGCCAATTCAACCTGCGCGGCGAGCCGTTCATAGGCGGGATAAACGCCTTCTTCGACGAGGCGCGCCGCACGCGCCGTGAAAGCCGCGCGTCCTTCATCGTCGATCCCCTCGACAGCTTTCATTTTTTCGGCGAGCGTCGTCACCAGCGGGTGAGATGCGGCGGGCGGCGCCGTGAAATTTCTGAGCGAGCGTAAAATGGCGTCAATTGCAAAGCGCGGCGGCGCCATGCCGATCCCGGCGTCGGTTGAAAATGTCTCGCCCGCCTCGTCGAGAGCGCGGCTCATGTCTCCAAGCCTCGAGAGATAGGCCTCGATATGCGCGCGCGAATCGATCGGATGCTGGGTCATCAGCATGCGCGGCAGCGCAAGGTGCGGCCCCGTCAGCTGCGTCATGAAATAAGGCGTCATCGCCCAGCTGTCGCCGGAATTTGGAAGGCCTGAGCCGAACGGCGTCGCGCCGCCGAAATTGAACTGGTTGCGCCGCGCGGCGGTGTCGTAAGCGTTTTTTAGAACATCGTAGGTGACGGCCGCCGTGCCGGAGAGCGCGGTGCGATCATGGCCGCGCAATTCCTGCAGGAAAGTCTCGTTCATCGCCCGCGCCGCCTGATGCGCCGCAAAGCCGTAGCCGCCAAGGCGTGAGAGATAATTCTCGCCCGCAACATCCTCGCCGACGCCAAGCTCGGTCGCAGCTTCCGGCGCCGCCGCGAGAAACGCGCGCGCATGCCGGTCGGCCATGGCGAGAAACTCCGCCGACGGATCAAGCTGCGCGGCTGCGGACGTCTCGGCGGAGGAAGCGTCCGCGCCATCTGTCGTCGCTTTCTTGCCGCAGGAAACGGCGGTGAGCAGCGCCATAGCGGCGACCGCGCCATAAAGGGCGAATTTTGTCTGGTTCATTCTGATGGCTCCCTGAAGGGCCGCCGGATCGATGCTCCGGCCCGGAATGGGCGCAATCCTAAAGGCAAAGCGCCGATGAGCCGAGCCTCAAACCCCGGTCTTTTTCCGATCGTTGCAAAAAAGCCCCGCCGGCTTTCGCGGGCGGGGCTCTTTGAAGTCAAGGATTTAGCCTTGAGGCTTATTCGTCGTCGGATTTTTTCGGCTTGTCAGTCTGCGGGATTTCCTTGCCCGTCGCCTGATCGATGATCTTCATCGAGAGGCGGACCTTGCCGCGATCGTCAAAGCCGAGGAGCTTTACATAGACCTCGTCGCCTTCCTTGACGACGTCGGTCACTTTCTCGGTTCTTTGCTGCGAGAGCTGCGAGACGTGGACGAGGCCGTCGCGCGCGCCGAAGAAGTTGACGAAGGCGCCAAAGTCCATCGTCTTGACGACTTTGCCTTTGTAGATCTCGCCGACTTCGGGCTCGGCGACGATCGAGTGGATCCACTTGTAAGCGGCGTCGATCTGGGCCTTGTCGCTCGACGCGATCTTGATGAGGCCTTCGTCGTCGATGTTGATCTTCGCGCCGGTTTTTTCGACGATTTCGCGAATGACCTTGCCGCCCGTGCCGATAACTTCGCGGATTTTGTCTTTCGGGATCTGCATCGTCTCGATGCGCGGCGCATATTCGCCAAGCTCCGAGCGGCTGGTGTCGATCGCTTTCGCCATCTCGCCAAGGATGTGCAAGCGGCCGTCTTTCGCTTGGGCGAGAGCGACTTTCATGATCTCCTCGGTGATGCCGGCGATCTTGATGTCCATCTGCAGCGAGGTGACGCCCTCTTTCGAGCCGGCGACTTTGAAGTCCATGTCGCCGAGATGATCTTCATCGCCGAGAATGTCGGAGAGCACCGCAAAGCGCTTGCCTTCGAGGATCAGTCCCATGGCGATGCCGGCGACCGGACGGCGGAGCGGAATGCCCGCATCCATCATCGCAAGCGACGAGCCGCAGACCGTCGCCATCGACGACGATCCGTTCGATTCGGTGATTTCCGAAACGAGGCGGATCACATAGGGAAACTCTTCCTGCGTCGGAAGAACGGCCTTGAGCGCGCGCCAGGCAAGCTTGCCGTGGCCGATCTCGCGCCGTCCCGCGCCGCCCATGCGGCCGGTCTCGCCAACCGAATAAGGCGGGAAATTGTAGTGCAGCAGGAAGGTCTCTTTGTAGGTTCCTTCGAGCGCGTCGATATATTGCTCGTCCTCGCCGGTGCCGAGCGTTGCAACGACCAGCGCCTGCGTCTCGCCGCGCGTGAAGAGCGCCGAGCCGTGGGTTCTCGGGAGAACGCCAACCTCGGAAACGATCGGGCGGACCGTCTTGGTGTCGCGGCCGTCGATGCGCGTTCCCGTGTCGAGAATGCCGTTCCTGACGATATCGGCTTCGACTTCCTTGAACAGCGAGCCGAGCACGACTTTTGAAAGCGCGTTCTCGTCGTCGGCCTTGCAGAAGGCTTCCGCGGCTTTTGATTTCGCCTCGCCGATTTTCTCCTGGCGAACCTGTTTCTTGCGCTCGGTATAAGCGTTGCGCAGATCCTTTTCGACCAGCGCCCGGATTTTCGCGGGGAAGTCGCCGTAATCCGGCGCATTGATATCCCACGGATCCTTCGCGCATTCGTCGGCGAAACCGATGATCATCTTGATCGCGTCCTTGGCGGCGCGATGGCCGAACATGACGGCGCCGAGCATTTCGTCTTCCGACAGTTCCTTCGCCTGCGATTCAACCATCATCACGGCGTCCATGGTGCCGGCCATGACGAGATCGAGCCTTGAATCTTTTATCGTCTCGACCAAGGGGTTCAGGACATAAGCGCCGTCGATATGGCCGACGCGCGCCGCGCCGATCGGGCCGAGGAACGGAATGCCGGAGATCGTCAACGCCGCCGAGGTCGCGATCATCGCGACGATATCGGGATCGTTTTCAAGATCGTGCGAGACGACAGTCGCGATGACCTGCACTTCGTTTTTGAAGCCCTTGGCGAAGAGCGGCCGGATCGGCCGGTCTATCAGGCGCGAGGTCAGCGTTTCTTTTTCGGTCGGACGGCCTTCGCGCTTGAAATAGCCGCCGGGAATGCGCCCCGCCGCGAAGGTCTTTTCCTGATAATGAACGGTCAGCGGAAAGAAATCGAATTTCGGGTCCGGCTGTTTCGCGCCGACGACCGTTGCGAGCACTGAGGTGTCGCCATAGGTCGCGAGCACAGCGCCGTCGGCTTGCCGCGCGATGCGGCCCGTCTCGAGGGTCAGCGTGCGGCCGCCCCATTCCATCGATTTCCTGGTGATATTGAACATGCTTTTCTTCTTTCTTCGTGTGTGGCGCTGACGGCGCGGATCGCCGGAGCGCTTTTCGGACTGCCGGGCTGACCATCAGCCTGACAGAAAAACGCCGCCCCGTTCCCGGTGCGGCGCGATGGAGCCTATCTCGGCTGCATTCTGATGGCGCCGTCGAGCCTGATGACG
This sequence comes from Pseudomonadota bacterium, assembly GCA_038059555.1. Classification (GTDB taxonomy): domain Bacteria; phylum Pseudomonadota; class Alphaproteobacteria; order Caulobacterales; family Parvularculaceae; genus Amphiplicatus. Next base: position 6,713 of record JBBTJH010000010.1, read on the forward strand.
GCGCCGTTGATCATAGTGTTTCGGCATATCTCGAGCGCAAGGGACGCGAATTCTTCGGGGCGCCCGAGGCGCTTTGGAAAAGGCACCATCGCGGCGAGCGCGTCTTGAACTTTCTGGTCCATGCCCGCCATCATCGGCGTCCAGAATATTCCCGGCGCGATCGTGTTGACGCGAATGCCGGCGTTCATCAAATCGCGCGCGATCGGCAAAGTCATGCCGGCGACGGCGGCTTTCGATGACGAATAGGCCGCCTGGCCGATCTGGCCTTCAAAGGCGGCGACCGACGCGGTGTTGATAATGACGCCGCGCTCGCCGTCTTCAAGGCCGTCCAGTTTTTCCATTTCAACCGCGACGAGGCGGATGCAGTTGAACGTGCCGACGAGATTGACGTCGAGGACGCGTTTGTAAGTGTCGAGCTTGTGCGGCCCGTTTTTGCCGATGGTCTTCTCGCCGATCGCGATGCCGGCGCAATTGACGAGAATGCGCGGGGCGCCGATGGCGGCGATGGTTTTATCAAGCGCTGCTTGAACGCTCGCTTCGTCCGAGACATTGACCGTGCAGAAAACGCCGCCGAGTTTTTTCGCGAGCGCTTCGCCTTTTTCCGCGTTCATGTCCCAGAGCGCGACTTTTGCGCCCGCTGCGTGCAAGGCCTCAGCCGTCGCCGCGCCAAGGCCCGACGCGCCGCCGGTGACGATCGCGGAATGTCCTGAAAATTTCATTGGCTTTTCTCCATAAGCGTCATCCCGGCCGAAGCGGATCCAAGAGCCGGGATCTCGCTTTGCAAGGGCGCCCGGCGCGTCGCACGAGATCCCGGACAAGCGCCATCGGCGCTTTCCGGGATGACGACGTTGTTAGCGGCGCAGGCCAAGGCGCTCGATCAGCGTCTGATAGCGCTTCTCGTCCGACCGCTTCACGTAATCGAGCAACTGACGGCGCTGCGAGACCATCTTCAACAACCCGCGGCGCGAGTGGTTGTCCTTCTTGTGATCCTTGAAGTGCTCGGTGAGGTTGGCGATCCGTTCGGAAAGGATTGCGATCTGGACTTCGGGCGACCCGGTGTCGTCCTTCTTGGTCGCATACTCCTTGATGAGCTTGGTCTTACGCTCGGGCGTAATCGACATGGGGCTTGCTCCGCAGCGTCGGGATGTAAAGGCCCAGCCGGGACGCCGTCCAGCAGGGTCGAAGGCAGGCGGGTCAATAGGGGAGGGGCGTTGGAAAGGCAACCCGCCATGCCCCTAA
>JBBTJH010000011.1:0-3456 GCA_038059555.1 Pseudomonadota bacterium
TGGTGTATTTCTTGGCGATCGAAATCACGAGGCGCAGGTTGGCCTCGACCATTTCTTTCTTGGCGATCCTCGCTTCGCGCTCGCCTTTTTGCACGGTTTGCACGATGCGGCGGAAGTCTTTGACGGTGAGACCCGTCTCGGTCGAGAGCTTGCCGATTTCCTCGCGCAGATGAATGATCGACTTCTCGCCTTTGGTCGTGAAGTTCTTCCACCCCTTGCCGGTTTTTTCCTTCAGGCGGTCGAGCCAGTCGGGATCGAGCTCGTGGCCGAGATAGTCGTTGAGGAATTCGCGGCGGTTGACGCCGTAATTGTCGGCGAGGCGGACAAGCTTTCCTTCCTGCGCCATCAGCCGGCGGTTGATGTCGTAGAGCTGTTCGACGAGCGCTTCGATCCGCTGGTTGTTGAGGCGGACGGAGCGGACGCGCTCGACGATTTCCTTTTGGAGTTTCTTGAAGCGCTTTCCTTGCGAGGATGAAAGCTCGCTGCCCTTCAGCTCCTCCTCGATCATGATGTCCTGGAGGCGGCGGAGTTTTTTATAGTCTTCCGAAATCGCGTCGAACGTCTGCATGACGCCGTCGCGCAGCTCCGCTTCCATCGCCGAGAGCGAGAGCGCGCCTTCGTCGAATTCGTCCTCGTCCTCGCTTTCAGCGGCCGCCGTCGTTTCTTCCAGACGGTCGGCTTCTTCTTTCTGGACGCGCGCGGCGATATCGGGCTGCGTCATGTCGGGGCGCGCTTCCGGGCCGCCGCCATAGGTCGCGTCGAGATCGATAATGTCGCGCAGCAGGACGCGCCCGTCGCGCAATTCGTCGCGCCAGACGGTGATCGCTTCAAAGGTCAGCGACGATTCGCACAAAGAGCGGATCATCGTCTCGCGGCCGGCTTCAATGCGTTTGGCGATCGCAATCTCGCCCTCGCGCGAGAGCAGCTCTACCGAGCCCATTTCGCGCAGATACATCCGCACCGGGTCGTCCGTCCGGTCGGCCGACGACGAGGTGTTGCCGATGACGACGCTTTTTTCTTCGCGCTTGGCGACGGCGCGCGAGGGACCTTCCTCGTCCGCCTCATCTTCGGCTTCGCCCGCAGGCTCCTCATCGTCCTCGTCGTGCTCGACGACATTGATGCCGAGTTCCGACAACTGGGCCATCACGTCTTCGATCTGCTCGGATGAAAACTCCGCCGACGGAAGAATTGAATTCAATTCGTCATAGGTGACGTAGCCGCGCGCCTTCGCCGTCTTGATCAGTTTTTTGACCTCGGCGTCGTTGAGATCGAGGATTGGGCCGTCCGACTGTTCGGTTTCCGCCGCTTCCTTTTCCGCCTTCTTCGCCATTCAAATTCCGCCTTTTGATGCCGGCGCCAAAGCGCCGATGATTTATTGAGCCGGGTTGCCGCGCCGCCGCGCCGAAACGCTCGCCCGCATTTTGTTCAATCTCTCGTCGAGTTCGCCCGGTTTTGCTTCGCCGTCCGTGTCGTGCCGCGCGGCGTGATCGCCGGAATTCAGCAATTCGTCGCGTGCCACGACCGTGGCTTTCCAGACTTCCTCTCCGTCAGAAAACGCCTGAGATGCCGATTCCGCCACCTCCCGCCTCGCCGATGTGGCGAGCAGGTGATGGCGCAGGGCGTCGCTCCAGCCCCGGTCTACCTCGTCCAACTCAGCGCCCGGCTTGAGGAATCTCTGGATAATCAGCGTCTCGTCAGAGAGAATGCGCTGCAATGTTCCTGCTGCGGGCGTTTTGTGCAGATGAGCCTTGAGCCCCTCGCTGTCAAGGCCGGGATCGGCGAGAAGCGCCCCTAAAATCAGGCCCAATAGCTCGTCAAGGTCGGCGTTTTCGACCTCCAGCCCGAAAATCGCCTCTTCGCGCCGGGCGACCAGCGCCGGGTGGTTCAAAACCGCCAGAACAAGGGTCGCTCCCCGCCGAAAAGAGGTGAGGTTCGCCTGCGCCCGTTTGAGGCCGGGCGACTGGCGCGCCTCATGGAAGAGCCGCTCTGATTCGTCCCTATAGCGCCGGCGGCTGGCAAAGCCCGCCTGTGTCCGCGGGATCGCCTCGCCCGAGGGCGCCCGCACCGGCGCGAAAAAGTCGCGGAGCCGGTTGGCGATCTCGACGCCATAGGCGTGGCGCACGTCCTTGTCGGCGATGCCGGCGATCAGCGCCCGCAAGCGCGTCCTCAGCGCCGCGCGCCGTTCGGGCGTTCCGAGATCGCCCGCCTCGGTCTCCCGCCGCCATAAAACCGCCGACAGCGACTGCGTCTTGCCGAGTATGCGCTCGAAGGCGCCGGCGCCCTCCCCCCGGATCAGATCGTCCGGGTCCTGACCATCGGGAAGAAACGCGAAGGAAAGCGACTTCCCGGGTTTCAACATCGGCAGCGCGCGATCGACGGAGCGGAAGGCGGCCGAGATGCCCGCTTTGTCGCCGTCGAAGCACAGCGCAGGCTCGTCCGACTGGCGCCAGAGCAGCGCAATCTGGTTTTCGGTGAGCGCCGTCCCAAGCGGCGCGACGGCTGTTTTGAACCCCGCGCCCCAGAGCGCGATCACGTCCATGTAGCCTTCGCAGACGATCAGCGGTTTTTTCGTTGCTGCGGAAGCGGCGCGCGCGGCATTCAGATTGTAAAGCACGTCGCCCTTGTGAAAGAGCGGCGTTTCCGGCGAGTTCAGATATTTCGCGTGCGCTTCTTTCTCCATCGCGCGCCCGCCAAACGCGATTACCGCGTCGCGCGCGCCGAGAATTGGAAACATCACGCGGTTGCGGAAGCGATCGTAAGCCGCGCCGCCGTCGTCGGGCTTGATGACAAGTCCCGCCTCGACAAGCGTTGCTTCGGCAAAGCCCTTGTTGACGAGATAGTCTTTCAGCGCGGTGCGCTCGCCCGGCGCAAAGCCGATGCGGAACTGCTCGATCTGCTCTTCGCTGACGCCCCGACCTTTCAGATAATCATGCGCGGCCCGTCCCGGCGCGCGGCGCAGCGTTGACTGGAAATATACTGCCGACGCCTCGCAGGCTTCGATGAGACCTTTGCGCATCTCCGCTTCAGCGGCCGCACGCGGACTATCTTGCGGGATTTCCATGCCGGCTTCGGAAGCGAGCTGTTCGACGGCCTCCGGGAACGACAGGCCCTTCGTCTCCATCAGGAATTTGATGATGTCGCCGTGCTGCCCGGTCGAGAAACAGTGGTAGCTCTGGCGAGTGTCGTCGACGGAGAAAGACGGCGTCTTTTCCTTCTTGAACGGCGACAGGCCCCAATAGGCGTTGCCGCGCCTCGTCAGCTTGATCGAACGTCCGACGACATCGGACACGCGCAAACGCGACCGAAGCTCGTCAAGAAATTCGGGGGTGAACCGGGGCATGGGCCTAGTGATAACGAGGTATTAGGGCCGTTAGAAGCGCGCATTTCCCCCCGCCGTCTTCACCTCTCCCTATGGGAGAGGTCGGAATTAGCGCCAGCGAATTACGGGTGAGGGTC
>JBBTJH010000012.1:0-8991 GCA_038059555.1 Pseudomonadota bacterium
CTCCAGTTCGAGTGAAACACCTTATCTCGGTGTCCTTCAAACCGGGGACAGGCCAGTTGCAGCGAGAGCGAAAACGGGTCTAAATCCAGAAGTGCGTGTGAGTAGCGTGCTAGCGAAGCTTGGAAAATGGTGGGCGCACGTGGTTTCGAACCACGGGCCTCCACCGTGTCAAGGTGGCGCTCTACCCCTGAGCTATGCGCCCGAAAGATGGCGCGTCTAACCTCAAAAGCGGCCCGGCGCAAGGCCTTGCGGGCCGCGCGGTGAAATCCCGGCGAGTGATGCCCGATTTCACCGGTATTTTAAGGAACCGGTCAACTTTCGCCTAGGGGCGCCATGCCGTCGGCTAGGCCGCGACCATGCGCTCGACTTCTTGCACGAGGTCTTTGAGGTGAAAGGGTTTTGAGAGGATTTTGGCGTCTTCGGGCGCCCGGTTCGCGGGATTGAGCGCGACTGCCGCAAATCCCGTGATGAACATGATCTTCATATCGGGGTCGATCTGGGCCGCTCGGCGGGCAAGCTCGATGCCGTCCATGACCGGCATGACGATATCGGTCAGCAATAGGTCGAACTCGCGCAACTGCAATTCGGTCAGCGCTTCATCGCCTTGCGACGCGTCAACGACCGAGTGCCCGGCCTTCTCAAGCGCTTTCTTGAGAAATCGCCGCATCGAATCGTCATCTTCCGCGAGGAGAATCGCCGCCATCTGTTACGCCTTTATCGACTGTGAACGCTCTAACCAATTCCGTGCAGGCAGGGAAGCCAAGCGGGCCGTCCAAATCTGCACCGGACGCATGACCTCAAAGCAAAAGAGGCGCCGCGCCCGAAACATCTTGGCGAAACATCTTAACGGATGACCTGTTATGGCTATACGATGGGAGCTTCGACTGAGGCGTAAACCGGAGCGGGATCGGGTTGGCGAGCGATTTTGACATCGTAAACGGCGAAGCGGGGCCGCCGCCGGCGATCGAAGTTTCCGCGCCCGAACGGCTGGAAACGCCGTTTATCTTCGCCTCTCCGCATTCGGGCCGGCGTTACCCGCCGGAGTTGCTGCGGATGAGCCGGCTCGACCGCCATGCGCTGAGGCAATCAGAAGACAGCTATGTCGATTTGCTGTTCGACGCGGCGCCCGTTCATGGCGCGCCCCTTCTACGGGCGCTTTTCCCGCGCGCCTTTGTCGATGTGAACCGCAGCCGGGACGAGCTTGACCCGCGCATGTTCGCCGACCCCCTGCCGGCGAGCGCCGATACGCGCTCGAACCGGGTGCGCGCAGGTCTCGGCGTGATCCCTCGGATCGTCGCAGATGGGCAGGATATTTACAATCGCAAGTTGAAATTCTTCGAGGCGCGGCGCCGGCTCACGGACTGTTATGACCCCTACCACCAGGCGCTCGGCCGCCTGATCGCCGAGGCCCGGTCGCGTTTTGGGTGCGCGGTCGTCATCGACTGTCATTCGATGCCGTCGGCTGGCGGGGCGCCCTTCCGCGATGGCGAGCGCGCTATCGATATCGTTCTGGGCGATCGATTTGGCGCATCTTGTGCGCCCGGCGTGCCGGCGTTGGTAGAGCAAGCGCTCATCTCCAGCGGATATCTGGTGTCACGGAACGCCCCTTACGCCGGCGGACACGTCGCCTCGGCCTATGGCCGGCCCGCCGAGGGGGTGCATGTGCTTCAAATCGAGATCAATCGCGGTCTCTATCTCGATGAAAAGCGGATTGCGCGAACGGATGGTTTTGAAAGCTTGCGGCGGAACCTGCAAAAACTGATCGCTGAACTCGCCCGCATTTCACCCGCAGCGCTGCGCCCGGCGCAAGCGGCTGAATAGTCAGAAAATTCTGCCGCATCTGCGAAAAAAAGAGCCGCGGGGGTTAACCCGCAGCCAAGTCAATTTGGGAGGAAACGCCCGTAAGGGCAGCAACGCCGCAAAGCGCTGCTGAGAAAATCTCGCATGGAACCTGCTGCAGCGCAATATTATTTCGCAGTGCAGCATAATTTAACCGCGCCAGCTTCACCCCGAAATGACGGGGCTCCTTGGTGCGGAGCGCGCGTTGCGGACCCGGACAGGTCGGGCTAGGCCTGTCGCCTCTTGCGGATGGAGCAACCAATTGAAGTCGACCGAGCAGCAACCCAGCCAGGCGCCAGCCGTCAAACGCAAAGGCGCCTTGAAGCGGCTTCAATCCGGCGTCGGACGGCTGACGCGGCCCAAACAGCGCTTCACCATGCCGAACACGCAGTCGGGATTGAAAATTGTCATCGCGACCGACGCCTGGAAGCCGCAACTGAACGGCGTCGTGCGGACGCTGGAAACGCTCGGCGATATCTTGACCAGCTTTGGCAACGAGGTTCGATACATCACGCCGAATGAATTCAAGTCGGTGCCGCTTCCCTCTTACCCGGAAATTCGCCTGTCGCTTTTGCCGAACCGGCGCGTCGCCAACATCATTAATGAGTTCAAGCCCGACGCGGTGCATATCGCGACCGAAGGGCCGATCGGCCGCGCGGTCCGGCGTTTTTGCAAGCGTCGCGACTATCCGTTCACCACGAGCTTTCACACGCGGTTTCCTGAATACGCCCATGAGCGCTGGGCGGTGCCGATTTCATGGGGATACGCGGTCCTCAAGGATTTTCATAAAGACGGCGAGACCATGATGGTGGCGACGCCCGGCTTGATGACGGAGCTGAGAGAGCGCGGCTTCGTCGATATGAAATTGTGGGCGCGCGGGGTCGATCTGAAACAGTTTCAGCCTGGCGATCGCACATTTCTCGATCAGTATCCGCGTCCGATCTACCTTTATGTCGGGCGCATTGCGGTTGAAAAAAGCATCGAGGATTTCCTTAATCTCGATATTCCGGGAACAAAGCTGATCGTCGGCGAAGGCCCGCAGCGCGAAGAACTCGAAGGACGGTTTAAGAACGCTGTGTTCGTCGGACCGAAATTCGGCGAGGAGCTGACCCGGTATTATCAGGGCTCGGACGTTTTCGTCTTTCCGTCCCGCACCGACACTTTCGGTCTGGTTAATGTGGAAGCGCTCGCCTGCGGCGTTCCGGTCGCCGCCTATCCGGTGCGCGGCCCGCTCGAGATTCTCGCGGGCGCGCCGGAGGGCTGCGGCGCGATGAACGAAGATCTTCAAAAGGCGTGCCTCGACGCCTGGGAAAAGCGCGACCCGGCGGCGTGCCGCAAATGGGCGGAAAACTTTTCTTGGGACGCGGCCTCGCGTCAGTTCATCGCCAATCTCGAAATGCCGGGGTTTGATGAAGACTTCTGGCTGCGGTCCGCAAAAATGATCGATTAGGCGGGTCCCGCCTCCTCAATTTCTCCCAAACGGCACGGAGCTTGCCTCTCTCTCCCGCAATACGGGCGCAAGGCGTCGTGTCCTGCGCGAAAACGGGAGAAATGGCCGATGGCCCATCCGATAGACCTCCACGTGGGCAACCGCGTCCGCCAACGCCGCCGTTTGCTCGGAATGACGCAGCAGCGTCTCGCAGACGCCGTGCGGATCCGCTTTCAGCAAATTCAGAAATATGAAAGCGGCGCCAATCGCATCTCCGCCTCGCGCCTGTGGACGCTGTCAAAAGCGCTCGACGTTTCGATCGCGTATTTCTTCGAGGGCGTTGAAGAGAGCGCGTATCTCAATGGGGCGAACGGCGATCTCTCCTCCGGCACGCCGCTCGACGCTTTTGAGAACAAAGACACGATCGCGCTAGTGCGAGCGTTTTATACGATGAACGACGAGCCGCGCCGCCGCTTGCTGGATCTCGCCAAGGCGATGTCCGGCGACGAATAATACTTTCTTGAATTTACGGACCGGCGGGATCATGGTCATTGCGCCATGACCGCCGATCTTGATTTTCCGAAAGAATATTACGTGTTCGCCGGGCGCCTCGCCGATGCGGCGCGCCTTGAGACGCTGCCGCGCTTTCGCGCCGGCTCCAAGGTCTTCAACAAAGCCGGGATCTGGTTCGACCCGGTGACCGACGCCGACCGGGAAGCCGAACGCGCGCTGCGGCGAATGATCAACGCTATTTATCCCCGTCATGGCGTCATTGGCGAGGAATTCGGCGCCGAGCGCGCCGACGCGGATTGGCGCTGGGTGATCGATCCGGTCGACGGCACGCGCGCCTTCATGTGCGGCGTCTCCACCTGGGCGACGCTGATCGGTCTTGAACGCAACGGCGCGCCGGCGCTCGGCGTCATCGATCAGCCGTTTACGGATGAACGCTGGATCGGCGCGGCCGGGCGGTCGATTTATCGCCGCGGCGGCGAAGAGCGCGCCTGCAAGACAAGCGGGCTCACCGATCTGAAGCGCGCGAGGATTTCGACGACTGACCCTCGCCGCGAAGCCTATTTCACCGCCGATGAGGCGGCCGCCTTCGCGTCGATCGCTTCAAAATCACAAGTCGCCCGCTTTAGTCTTGATGCTTACGCTTACGGATTGCTGGCGATCGGCGAGATCGATCTTGTGGTTGAATCGAGCCTTAAGCACCATGATTACTGCGCGCTTGTCGCGGTCGTCGAGGGCGCCGGCGGCGTCATCTCGGGTTGGCAGGGCGAAGCGCTAGGGCGTTGCGCGCGCGGGCGCGTCGTCGCCGCCGCGACGCCGGAGCTGCACGCCGAAGCAGTCAGTTTACTCAGCGCTGTTTAACGCAAAGGCGCAACGACGGATGACGCACCGAGCTGGAAAGTGTTGAAATTTTCCACCGCCTAAAGGACAATCCTCTCATGGAGCAACTTCAGGCGTTTCAGGCTGATATCGCTACCGCGCCGCTTTGGGTCCAGTATTGGCTGGTCTTTTTGAGCGTCGTCTTGATGCTCGCTTTCCCCTTCGCGGTGGTCAGGAGCGAAGCGCGCTGGGCGGCGCTGGTCGTCGTGCTGACTTTTCCGGCCATGATCGCGCTCCACAGCGCGATCGGCTATGTGCGCCTTCTCGGCATTGTTCACGTCGTCCTCTGGACGCCGTTCATCATCTATCTCTGGCGCCGGCGCGCGCAATGGCGGGTCAAGGAAACGATCTCGGGCAAATGGATCGCGCTCTTGTTCGCGACGATGATCGTCTCGCTCGCCTTCGATTATTCCGATGTGGCGCGCTGGCTGCTCGGTGAGCGAGGGTGATATGAGCGATCTCGCGCCAGTTGTCGTCGTCATTGTCGCGCTTCTGCTCGGCGCCGCTGTCGCCTTTGGTCGCGGCCCCAATCGCTGCGCAGTGAAACCGCGATTGCGGAATTAGCGCGCCAGCGCATCCTCGATCAGTTTTGCCGTCGCTTCGGCGCCATAGATTTTCGTGAACGGGCCCATGCGCGGGCCTTCCTGCTGGCCGAAGACGATTTCATAGATCGCCGCAAACCAGTCACGGAGATTTTTCTCATAGCCGTGCGCTTTCCCCGTATCGAAGGTCGCGGTGTGATATTGATCTTCTTCAGCGCCGTCGCCGATCTCGCGCAGATGCGCCGCCAACTCGCCGAGCGCTGCGCGCTCTTGATCCGTCGGCTGACGGTATTGCTTCTTCGGCAGGATGAAGTCCTTATAATAGCGCGCTGCGTATTGCGTCAGCGCGTCCGCAGCCGCGAGCTCTTCCGCGCTAGCGTTCGGGCGGTATTTGCGGATGAAACCCTTCAAGACTTCCGGCTCTCCGCCGACGGCGTTGACGAGCGTCAACAGCATGGCGAAGGAAACCGGCGTCGTCGCCGCCGGCGGATTTCCCGCGTGGATGTGCCACGCCGGATTGTCGAGCGCTTTGGCGCCTTCCTGCGAGGGGTATTTCTCGACATGCTGCCAATATTCGTCGAGCGTTTTCGGGATGACGTCGAAATAAAGTTTTTTCGCCGCCTTCGGGTTCTGGAACATGAACAGCGACAAACTTTCGGGCGAGGCGTAAGTCAGCCATTGCTCGATCGTGATGCCGTTGCCTTTCGTCTTCGAGATTTTCTTCCCCGTTTCGTCGACAAAAAGCTGGTAGTTGAAACCCGCCGGCGGCTCGCCGCCCAGCGCTTTCACGATGCGGTTTGAAAGTCGCACGGATTCGGTCAGATCCTCGCCCGCCATTTCATAGTCGATCTTGAGAGCGACCCATCGTCCGGCCCAATCGGCTTTCCATTGCAGCTTCGTATTGCCGCCGCCGACCGCCATTTTCACTTTGGAGCCGTCCTCGTCCTCGAAGACGATCTCGCCTTTTTTGGCGTCGATCTCGAGCATCGGCACATAAAGGACGCGGCCCGTCGTCGGCGAGATCGGCAATATCGGCGAATAGGTCTCGCGCCGCTCATCGCCGAGCGAGGGGAGAATGATTTCCATCACCGCGTCATAGCACTCAAGGACGCGGATCAGCGTCTGATCGAATTGCCCGGAATTGTAGCAATCGGTCGACGAGACGAATTCATACTCAAAGCCGAACTGATCGAGGAATGCGCGAAGCTTCGCATTATTGTGATGCGCGAAACTCTCGTGGCTTCCCCAAGGGTCCGGCACTTTCGTCAGCGGCTTTTGAAGATACTGCGCCAGCATTTCCTGGTTCGGTAATTGCGGCGCCACTTTGCGCAGGCCGTCCATGTCATCCGAGAACGAGATCAGCCGCGTTTTGCGGCCGGTCATCAGCTCAAACGCGCGGCGAACCATCGCCGTACGTGCGACCTCGCCGAATGTCCCGATATGCGGCGGGCCGGAGGGGCCGTAGCCTGTCTCGAAAATGACGACGCCGTCATGCCCGTCAGTTTTTTCAAGCCGTTTCAGCCGTGCGTCGAGCTTACGCGCCTCCTCGAAAGGCCAGGCCTTGGCGGCGGCGATATCGTCTTCGGTGAAGGTGCGGGCGGTCATGGCTCTCAACGTGATTTTGCGAATATCGATCCCTCTACCTCTTTTTTTGACGATTGAAACCATTTCGGCGTGATTTCGCCGCAACCGCGCCGGTTGCGGCGCCTCCGCGCGCCCGCTAGGTTGAGCCGACGCCAAACAAGCTGATCGAAGGACCGGAATACATGGCCGACGCCGCCCCGAGACTGACGCCGCAGGAAGCTGTCATCTATCTGATGGTGATGGCGTCCGCGTCCGACGGGCGCATGTCGGAACGCGAGCTGCGCTCGATCGGGCGCGTCGTGCGGTCATTCCCGCTGTTCTCGGCGTCTGACGAGGAAGGTCTCGTCGATATGGCGGAGGCGTGCGGCGTCCTGATGTCGTCGGAGGGCGGATTGCAAAAGGTTTTGACGGCTGCGGCGTCCTGCCTGCCGGAGCATCTTGGCGAAACCGCTTACGCGGCGGTCGTTGAAGTCATCACGGCGGACGAAAATCTCGACATGACGGAAATCCGCGTCCTTGAGCTTATTCGCAACACCTTGAAAGTCAGCGACGAAGGAGCGGCCGCCATCGAACACGCAGCGCGCGCCCGCCATATGACGCTGGACGCGGTTTAGCGCGTCAGGAGCCAGGTCCTGACGATCCGGAGATTTTGACGGACGGTCAGCGAAAAGCGAAATAGCAGACGCAAGTGATGACGATCGCCAGCATGAAGTTGAGAACGACGCCCTCGCGCGCCATCTCGCCGATGCTGACGCGGCCGGTGCCGTAGGCGATCGCATTGGGCGCAGTTGAGACCGGCAGCATGAAGCCGGAGGAAGCCGCCATCGCCGCGGGAACCATCAGGATCGTCGGCGCGAGACCTGTTCCCTCCGCTGCGGCGGCGAGCACCGGCAATACGAGCGTTGCGACGGCCGTGTTCGACGTCAATTCGCTCATGAAAGTGACGACAAGGCAGATCAGCAGCATCAGGACGAAGGGCGGCAGCGCCTGCGCGCCGCCGAGTGCGCTGCCGATGAGAAGGGAAAGGCCGGACTTTTCAAAGGCGATGGCGATGCAGATGCCGCCAGCAAAGAGGAGCAGCATTCCCCAGGGAATATCCGACGCCCATTTCCAGTCGAGCAACGCACCGCCCTTTCCATCCGGGATCAAAAACATGGCGGCGACAGCCAGCAGCGCGACGGTTGAATCGCCAGCGCCTGTAACGCCGAACCACGATGACCAACCGCCGAATGGCTCGCTCCGCGTCACCCAGAGAAAAACAGTCGCCCCGAAGACGATGAGCGTGCGGCTTTCGGCAAGGCTCCATCGGCCGGGAGACGGGATCTCCACCCGTTCGCTAAAGCGTATGCGCCTTGTCAGCCAAAGAATGGAAAAGGCGATTGAAATGACAGCGACGGGAACGCCGGTCTTCATCCACTCGACGAACCCGTATTCCTCGCCGGTCGCGCGCTCGTAAATTCCCGCGAAGATCACATTGGGCGGCGTGCCGACGAGCGTTCCAAGGCCGCCGATCGACGCCGCATAAGCGATGCCGAGAACGATCGGCGTATCCAGCGAGCGGTCCTTCGTCCGTGACAGGATGGCGAGAGCGATCGGCATCAGCATGAGAGTTGTCGCCGTGTTAGAGACCCACATGGAGGTGAGGGCGGAAGCAATCATGAAACCGGCGACCAGGCGCTTTCCGGACGAGCCGACAAACCGGATCATGTAAAGCGCGAGCCGCTCGTGCGCGCCGGATTTTTCCAGCCCCTTAGAGAGCATGAAGGCGCCCATGAGAAGGACGATGACGTGGTCGCCGAGCGCTTGCGCCGCCTCGCGGTGATCGATGACCCCGGACATTGGAAAAGCCGCAAATGGAATGAGCGACGTCGCCGGTATCGGGATCGCTTCGGTCACCCACCAGGCCGCTGTGAGGGAGGTGATGGCGATCGTCCATGAAATCGGTTCTGAAAGGCCGCCGAAAATCGCCGCCGCGCCGCAAATGGCGGCGAAGCAGATGCCGCCAAAAATCCGCGCCCATTTCATGACGGCGGATTAAGAGGCGATTGGCGCCGGCTGTCCAGTTTTTGAAGGCGTCTGGCCGCTAGCTGCTAAAGGCCGCGCGAGCTGCTAGAGAAAACCGCTTGCATCAGGTAAGACGATGAGAGTTGCGTTCGCCGCCTCTATTTTTGCGCTTCTTGCGCCTGGTGCGGCGGTGGCGGATGCGGC
>JBBTJH010000013.1:0-5699 GCA_038059555.1 Pseudomonadota bacterium
TTTGAAGGAGATCGCGGCCGAATTGAACATCGGCCTCGACGCGCTTGTCTTCGTCGATGACAACCCATTCGAGATTTCCGAGGTGCAGACGCATGCGCCGCAGGTGACGTGCCTGCAGGCTCCTGGGGAATTAAGCGAGCTGCCGGCGCTCCTTCGAACGCACGCGCATCTCTGGGATCGCCTCGTCATCACCGAAGATGACAGGAAGCGGGTCGAGCGGATGCAGGGCGAACTTGACCGCCGTTCGCTTGCGCAGGAGCTGACAGAAGAAGACTTCCTCGCCCAACTCGGCCTCAAAGTTTTCATCTACCCGCCTGACAAGGCGGACCTTGCGCGCGTCACGCAACTCATCAACAAGACCAATCAATTCAATGTCGCGACGAAACGCTATGCGCAAGAGGAAGTCGAAGCGTTTATCTCGGCCGATAACAAGCGGATGTATTGCATGTCCGTATCCGACAAATTCGGCGAATACGGCCTCGTCGGCCTTGCGATGATCGTGGACAACGACGGCGGCTGGGATATCGACAATTTCCTGATGTCTTGCCGCGTGCTCGGGCGCGGGGTCGAAACAACTCTGCTGGCGAAGATCGCAAGCGACGCTTCCGACTCTGGCGCAGAAGCGGTCAAAGCCGCATACTTGCCGACGCCGAAAAATGGGCTGGTGACGGATCTTTTCGCGCGTCACGGCTTTGCGCCTGCGGGCGAGATCGCCTCCGGCGGCAATCGCTGGCGGCTCGGCCTGCCGTCTTCGCTCGCAAAGCCCGGCTATGTCGAGCTTATCGACCGCCGCCCGGCCTGATCGGAGCGAGCGATGAACGGCAATGCGAATTTCGGAATTATCGCCGACTTCATCATTCTGGCGCCGCTATTGATGCTGCTGCGCGCCGCGGCGCCGCGCGCCGCCGCCATGCAGATTGGGTCGACGCTGATCGGCCTGTATCTCGTCTACACGGTCGCACCGCGCTTCTTGCCGTTCTATCTCGGGTTCTGGGCGATTATCTGGGCGCTTCAATACGCCGTTTTCGCCGCGACGAAATCGAGCGGCGCGCTCTCAAAGCTCGGAACGGCGATCGTTCTCATCGTCGCCCTCTCGCCCATGATTGTCTGGAAACTCTGGCCGGACCCGTTCGTCAACTGGACGACGGAAACTTTCGCGAAGGCGATATTTCACGGGGCGCCGGATCTCTTTCCGCTCGACGTGCTTGCGCCAGTGATCGCGCCCATCGGGTTATCTTTCGCAACCTTTCGCGCGCTCGACGTGCTGATCAAGATCAGGCTCGATCTCTTGGCGCCGCTCAATCCGCTGGAGATGCTCTATTACGGGTTCTTCGCGCCGGTGCTCGCGGTCGGGCCTGTCATCGAATACGAAGAAATAAGGCTTCCCCCAAAGCTTGAGCGCGCTCCGAAATCCGGCGACATCTCGGTCGGGCTCTTTCGCATCGCGCTCGGCGTCGTCAAGGTGATGATCGTCGCCTTCGCCTTGAGCGCGCTCGCCAATCACTGGTGGCAGGGAGGAAAGGCGGACTGGATCGCCGCCTGGGGCGCGCTGCTCGTCTACGGCTTTTATTTCTACGTGAATTTCTCAGGCTATTCAGACCTCGCCATCGGCGCCTCGCGCCTTCTCGGCTTGAAGTTGAAGGAGAATTTCAACAACCCGTGCACAAAAACCAACCCGCAGCAATTCTGGGCGTCGTGGCATATGAGCCTGACGCGCTGGTGTCAGCGCTACGTCTTCGTGCCGCTCGGCGGCATGCGCGCCAACCGCCAGTATATCGCGAGCTTCGCCACCATAATGGCGATCGCGCTCTGGCATGCGATATCCTGGAACATGGTGATATTCGGCCTTTTCCATGCGGCATTTTTGTTGACTCACCGATTTATTGAAAACCGGCGCATCAAGGCGAAACGCAAACTTTCAGAGAACGTCGCCGCAAGGGCGTTGAAATCGTTCGGCGTGTTCCTTTACGTTTCAATTTCAATACCGCTTTTCACGCTCCGGCTTCAGGATATACCGGAGTTTTATGCCAAGCTGGCTCCGTCCTTTGGAGGCTCAGGATGATTGGGCTCGATTTTCCAAAAACGGCGGAGAAGTATTTTGCAGGCTGGTCATGGGCGGTGCTCGTTGCCGCTATTGCGACAACGACAATCGCTATTGCTTCTACTAATGTATTTCTCAAAGAACCACGCTGGATGCAGTTGAGCGGCGCCCAGAAAAACCCGGAACCGCGACCCGAACGGGTTGTCCTTCGTTGGCGTGACCGTCAAGATCCGCGTTCGTTCACTACGCCCGCCGAAACGAACCTGAAGCATGATAGTTTCGGGTTAGCCTGGATTTCAGGTTCGTCGATTTCAGTTCGCGCAAAAAAGAAACGTCACCAGTTTCAAGGACGAACATCCTACGAGTTTACCGATGTATTCGCCGCGCAGACGCGGCGAATTGATGGGCGAAAGATCTGGGTCCACGAATACATGATCCAAGGCGCACGCACGGGCGACCTCCGCCGCGCCGCAGCGCACGCAGCCAATGATCCGCTTGTTGACGCGATAGTTCTTTCGCTGAATCCGGTCTGGCTCTACAACGACTGGGCGGCATACACGGAATCGAACCAGCGCGCCGCCATCCTTGGTATGACCGGCGCTGAATGGGGCGACTGGGTTAACGCCCTGAAATTTTCAAGACCGAGTTCAATCGCTGGAGCGTTATTAGGCGACGCCTCTATTCTGGTTCGCGACCGGCAGGCGATTGCCCGAAAGCTTCCGGCATCCAAAAGCTTTCCCTTCCCTATCTTCGCGGCCCCCGAAGCGTCGACAGCGCATTATCCCACTGTCGCGAGCTTCTACGGCAAGGGCGAGAGCTTGGCGCCCCCTTCCATGAAGGCGCATGAAAAATATCGCGCTATGCTGCTGCGTCAGACGCTCAAGGAAGACGGCCAGAACGCGCAGTTCTTTTGCCTGGCCCTGCACTCGTTGAGAGATTCGGCAAAACCTGTCCTCCTCTACACGGCTCCCCTGCCGCAAGGCGCGAGTGAGGACGCCGAACTCACGGCTTTCATGGGCAAATGGTCCGCTTTGACCCAACGGCTTGTAAGTAAATGCGGCGGACCTAATATCCATCTTCATGCAGAAACCTGGCAGGGCGTGCCGGGTGAACGCGTGCATCGCGACATTGTGCATCTGCGTTACGGACAACCGGTGATCGATAAGGTAAGCGAGCTGCTCGTTAGCGATCTCGGGCTGAACGTCGAGAAACGGCGCAACGTAATGCTATATGGCAAGCAGTCCAAACCAGAGAAAAAAGCCGATGATTAAACCTGCACATACTCCGCAGATGAATCGCCAAACGGTCCAGTCCTTCGTCATATTCGTTGTTTTGCTGACCATCGCTTTTGCCGGCGCGGCAATCGGCAGCCTCGCGCCTATCGACTTTATCTATGACGGAATCTGACCCCATCGCCGCCTCTCCGGCCGCAGGCGATCGTCTCGCCCATATCGGATTCGTCGTACGAGACATCGAGCGGGAGTTAACCCGCTGGACCTCAGCCGGCGCAGTAGTGTTCATCGACCCAGAGCTTGATCCCGTTCAGAAGGTCTATTGCGCGCTTGTCGGGTTTCCCTCAGCGCTGCCATTCGAACTTGTGGCGCCGTCGGGAGAGGACTCGCCGGTTCAGGCGCGTCTGAAGAAAGGCGGGGGGCTCGATCACGTCTGCTTTTTCGTCGACGACATCGAGGCGGCGTTCGCAGACTATCAGGCGCGCGGCGGCTTGCCGCTGGTGTCGCCAGTCTACGGCGTCGTATTTGACCGAATGATTGCGTTCGTGCAAATGCGCACCGGGCTCGTCGTCGAATTGATGAAGTTGAAGCGGGAGAATCGGAAAGCCGCCGATCCGCTTACGGTGTATTTCAGCTCAACGTCTAAATCCTGAAGTTCACCGCCGTCGCGCGATAAACGCGCAGGAAATCGTCATCTTTTTCTTCCGCGCCATTTCGAGCGTCTGGTTTGTCGCCGGGAACAGCCCCTGGTCTTCAATGACAAAACCGGCCTCTTCCACAAACGCGACAAGATCTTCCGGCGTATCGAGATTAAACAGATGATCGGGGGCCGGCGAGTTGATCGGCATGTTGAGAAACAGCCGTCCATTTGGCGCAAGGATGCTGCGAATGACATCGAGGGCCGCGCGAGGCTCTTCCATATGTTCAAGCACTTCGGAAAACACCACGCTGTCGAATGCGCCTTTTGGTCCCTTGAAAAGATCTTGCAATTCCAGCGCCGGCAGCTTCGACAGGCCGAGCGTTCTCAGCGCGCCCTTCGTCGACTGAATGGATGATTCCGAAATATCCCAGCCGGTGACAGCGCCGGCATTGCGGTCGGCGGCGGCGAAATAAATGAACAATCCGTGCCCGGGCCCAATCTCGAGATGAGAATAGCCGGCCGCATTCGTCGCAAGAAACGACCGGCGATAATAGTCGATGACGTCGTAATGGTTCTTCCACCACAACTGCGTCATCAACAGGCCGTTCATGTACCGCGTCATGTACTCGCGATTTGAGTAGATCAGGCGAAAGGCTTCCTCAAAGGTCGATAACCGATACTTTTTATGCCTGCGAAAATAGAGCTCCTCGTTCAGCTGCTCCGCGCACAGCCAGACATAGTCGTCGAGAAACGCATTTTCCTCCTGCGCAATCAGCTTGGCGATGTGGCCCGCAAGCTCTTCATGCCGGGCAAGGCCTTCCGCAGTTTCAGCCTCGAACCGCTTGACGAAGAATTTCTCCTGATCGGGAGCAAGTTTCACCTGTTCCCTGACGAGCCTCGCCAGAACGGGATAACGCGCATCGATCATCGCAAAGGCCCTCAGTTTCGCCGGTTTCACCGGACCGGCTCATACATGGCGCCACCCCGCGAAGAAAGCAAAAAAGCGCCGGATCCGGCCTTTCCCGCACCCAAGCGCCATTAGGGCGAGCCGAAAATGGCCCTGTTGAATATGCCGGCGCGTCAGGTAGGAATGACGATCGAAAACGGAATGGATCGCTTATGCCCAAAGTCGCGCTCATCACCGGCGTCACCGGCCAGGACGGCAGCTATCTCGCTCGCCTGTTGCTTGAAAAAGGCTACGTCGTGCACGGCGTCAAGCGACGCTCGTCCTCGTTCAATACCGGGCGGATCGACGACATTTACACGGATTTTCACGAACCGGACGCGCGGCTTTTCCTGCATTACGGCGATCTCACCGACTCGACGAACATCATCCGCCTCGTCCAGGAAACGCAGCCCGACGAGATCTACAATCTAGGCGCGCAGAGCCATGTGCAGGTGAGTTTCGAAACGCCGGAATACACCGCAAATTCAGACGCGATGGGGGCGTTGCGGCTGTTGGAGGCGATCCGCATTCTGGGGCTCGAAAAGAAGTCGCGTTTCTATCAAGCGTCAACTTCCGAGCTTTACGGATTGGCGAGAGAAGTCCCGCAAAACGAAAATACGCCCTTTTATCCGCGCAGCCCCTACGCCGCCGCGAAACTTTACGCGTACTGGATCACCGTCAATTACCGGGAAGCCTACGGCATTCACGGATCGAACGGCATATTGTTCAATCACGAAAGCCCGCTGCGCGGCGAAACCTTCGTGACGCGCAAGATCACGCGCGCGGTCGCGCGCATCGTGCGCGGCAAGCAACCTGAATTGTTCCTAGGGAATATCGAAG
>JBBTJH010000014.1:0-7884 GCA_038059555.1 Pseudomonadota bacterium
CGCTCGTCCGCCGGCAGTCCTTCTCAAGGGCGGCGAGCGATTGTCTGGTTTCGCAGTCGACCCTTTCTTCGGCCATCAAGGAACTCGAAACGATCCTCGACCGCCAGCTCGTCGATCGCTCGACCCGGCATTTTTCACTGACCCCAGCCGGCAAGGATGTCGCCGAACGAGCGGCGCGCATCCTCGCCGCCGCTGAAGATCTCGCGCGCTCGATCTCGGCGAGGAAGCCACTGGAGGGCGCCTTCACACTCGGCGTCATCCCGACGATCGCGCCGTTTCTGTTGCCGCTGGTGACGCCGGGACTTGCGAGAAAATTTCCAAAGCTTGAGCTTTTCCTGCGCGAGGATCTCACGGCGGCGCTGGCGGAGCGGCTCACCGACGGCTCGCTTGACGCGGCGCTTCTGGCCTTTCCCTGCGAGCTTCCGGGCGCTGATTGGATTGCGATCGGGGAAGACCCCTTCTTTTTCGCCGCGCCGACCGGCAGCCCGCTCACTCTGCGCAAATCGCTGAGCTCGGCGGATTTGAAAGACGCGCACCTCCTTCTCCTTGAAGACGGTCATTGCATGCGCGAGCACGCGCTTGATGCGTGCAAGTTGCGACAGGATGATATCGCCGGCGCCTTCGGTGCGACCAGTCTCTTCACCTTGACGCAAATGGTCCGCGCGGGTTTAGGCGCGACTTTGCTTCCGAAAATGGCGATTGATGCCGGGCTTGCGTCGAATGCGGGACTCTCGGTCACGTCGCTTGCAGCGCCCGCGCCGAGCCGCACGATCGGACTTGCCTGGCGCAAGGGATCGGGGCGGCGCGAAGACTGCGAATTGCTGGCCGCGCAATTTCGGGAAGCGTTCGCGCAAAACGCCAAACGGGCGGGCGGCAAGCGAGCCTAAAGCGACTTCCTGAAAAGTGTGCGCGGTTTTCGGAACGAGCGCCCGACAAAACAACAGGCCACGCGAAGATGCCGGCAGGCTTTTCAGAAAACGTGGACCGGCGCGCTATAAACTAAACAGCGGCAGCCGGAGTAATCGTTTCTGCCGGCGGTGCGGCGCTCAGCGGCGCGTGCTTTATCGGCGCGATCTCTCCGTTGTCGGACAGGAGCACGGCGATCGGCCGCGTCGATTGGAACTGCGTCAGGATGATCATGATCGTCACCGTGATCGGCACCGCGAGCAACATTCCCGCAAAACCCCAAAGCGTACCCCATACCGCCAAAGAAAAAAGTATCACCAACGGGCTAAGATTCAGCGATTTTCCAAGCAAACGCGGCTCGATCGCCGAGCTCATCGTCTGCTCCGCGCCGACAAGCAATATCAGTGCAAGTCCCGCCATTTGCACGCCGCCGCCTTCCGGTTGCACCAGCGATAGAATGACCGGCAAGGTAATCGCGCTGACTGCGCCGATGATCGGGATGAAATTGAACGCGAATATCAATAGCGCCCAAAAGCCGGCGAAATCGACGCCGACAAATTCCATGATGAAGTAACTGACCGCCGCCGTGATGAGATTGGCCACTGTCTTGACAGTTATATATTGGCGCACAAGCGACGCGATGTCGGCAATTGTCTCATTGACCGCGCGCCGTCCTTCACCGTCCTCGCTGAGGATGTTGATCTTTTTGAAGATGCGCCCGCGTTCGAGAAGCATAAAGACCGTGTACAGAAAAATCGTCACGGAATTGGCGGTGATCGTCCTGACAGCGGACCCGAAGCCGGAAAGGACCGGCCTGATCATCGAAAGGGCGGCGGACCTAAGCTGATCGACGCCGCCGAGAACGCCTTCCGGCAGGGCGGCCGCTTCGTTCAGGCGGCGAAGGCCTTCTTGCGTCACCTGGCGAAGCCGCTCCTCATAGAGAGGCGCGGCGCTGAGCAGCGCTTCGACATTGTCGCGAATAATTTCAATGAACAGCAGGAAGATCGATATGATAAAAGCGAAGGCGAAAATATAGCAAAGCCAGTTCGGCATGAAGCGCCCGACCAGCGGCCCCTTCCTGATCGTTTCCTTGAGGGTGAAAATGAGAAAACTCAAAAATCCGGCAATGACGACCGGGATGAATATCGAACGGCCGGCGTAGGCGATGAAACCGATCAGAGTTGCGAGCCCGAGACTGTAAAAAAGCCGCGCTGCGCCTTTGAGGCGCACGACCATTTCAGGCCGAAGCGAAGTGTCCGCTTGCAACTC
Organism: Pseudomonadota bacterium; assembly: GCA_038059555.1. GTDB lineage: Bacteria > Pseudomonadota > Alphaproteobacteria > Caulobacterales > Parvularculaceae > Amphiplicatus. The sequence continues at coordinate 2,176 of JBBTJH010000014.1, forward strand.
GCCGGCGCCGCTCATATTTCACTTCTCCACCCGTCGCAGATCTCGCGAATAGGTTGATTTGTCCCCCGGCGCCAGATCGCCGGCCCTTTATCAGGACGACGCCAGGAAAATCATGGAGCAGCACGAGATAGACTGGCGCTCGCCACTCGTCGCTTTTGCTCCGCTCGCCGGACGCGATGGCGCGATTTTGCTGCATGGCGGAGACGTAGCGGTTGGCGCGCGGTGGTCTTTCATCGCGGCCTCGCCGCGAAATACCGTCACGAGCCATGATGGTAAATCCTTCATTGACGGTATGTTGACTGCCGCTTCGCCGTTCGAGGCTCTCTCCGCTCTTCATGCGCAGCGGCGCGTGAAGGGTTCTTATCGGGAGCCGCCGCTGGTCAGCGGCCTCATCGGATTTAGCGGTTATGAATGCGGGCGCTTTTGCGAGCCGAGCGCGAAAGGCCCGGCCTCCCCCTACAGCCTCCCCGATTTTTCATTCGGAGCTTATGACGCGGTTGCTGCCTTCGACCGGCTAACAAGGAAAGCCTATCTGCTGGGACGCGAAGCGACCGCTCTGGAAGAGCTTTCATCTTTGCTTGGTGCTGCGGACCGATCGGCATCGGCCTCTACGCGGTTTTGCCTGCCTGTATCGAATTTTTCGCGTGACGCCTACTGCGCCGCCGTGGCTGAGTTGGTTGAAAAAATCCGCAACGGCGATCTCTTTCAGGCGAACATCTCGCAGAGATTTGAGACTACCGCGTCTGAAGCGATTGACGCTTTCGCGCTCTTTTGCGCCGTCGCGCGAGATAGCTCCAGCGGGTTTGGCGCTTATTTCGCCATTAAGGGCGTCAGCGTGATTTCTCAGTCGCCCGAGCGGTTTTTCGCGGTGAAGCCTCAAGCCTCAGGGCGGCTTGCGATTACGGCCGAACCGGTCAAAGGCACGCGGCCGCGCGGGGAGACGCCGATAAAGGATGCGCGGCTGCTCGAGGAGCTTCTCAGCGATCCCAAAGATCGCGCAGAGAACATCATGATCGCCGATCTTACTCGCAACGATCTTTCAAAAATCTGCGACGACTTCACCATCAGAGAAGACGCCATCTGCGAGGCGGTGTCATTTGCAAATGTGCATCATCTGGTGTCGAGAATCAGCGGTCGCCTTCGCGCCGATATCAGCGCCGCAGACGCCCTTGGCGCGCTCTTTCCTTGCGGGTCGATCACGGGCGCGCCGAAAGTCGAAGCGATGAGGGCGATCGCCGCGATTGAAAAAGCCGGTCGCGGTCCCTATTGCGGCGCGATAGGTTACATTGACGACCGGGGCGGCGCCGATTTTTCGGTCGCCATCCGGATAGCTGTCGCCGAAGGGCGCCGGTTGTCCATTCCAGTCGGAGGCGGCGTCACCTTGCGCAGCGATCCTGAAGCCGAATATGAAGAGACGCTGACCAAAGCGCGACAGTTCCTTTCTCACGCCGGGGTCAAAGAGCGGGCCGCCCCTTGATTCTCATCATCGATAATTACGATTCGTTCGTCCATAACCTCGCGCGATATGTTCGCGAAGCAGGATACTAAACGCTTGTTATTCGAAACGATGAGATGCGTACGGAGGAATTCCTGCGCCTTGCCCCGCAGGCTGCAATCATTTCTCCGGGGCCGAGGGCGCCGGCGCAGGCTGGCGTCTCGATGGAATTTATTCGCCTTTTGCCGCGATCAGTCCCGCTTTTGGGCGTATGCCTTGGTCATCAATGCCTGATTGAGGCGATGGGCGGCAGAACCGTGAGCGCCCTTGAACCGCTGCATGGCGAGGCTAGTCTGATACGCCATGACGGCGCCGGAATTTTTTCAGGAATTGAGAATCCCATGGCGGCGGGCCGCTATCATTCGCTGGCCGGCGAAATCGCGCCCGGCGGCCCGCTCGTCCCGTGCGCCTGGAGCGAGAAGGGCGATTTGATGGCGGTTCGTCACGAAAGCGCCCCTTGGCATGGCGTCCAGTTTCATCCGGAATCGCTGCTAACGCCGTTGGGTCGCGCGATCATTGCGAATTTTCTAGCTGAGATCGACCAAAGAGCGGCCGCATGATCATCTGGCGCGACGGCGATTTTATTGACGGGCGGGGCGCTGTTTCCATCGACGACCGCGGATGGCTGATCGGCGACGCTCTTTTCGAAACAATACTCGTTGAGCGCGGCGCGCCGGCGTTTCTTGATCGTCACCTTGCGCGCATGAGAAACGGCTGCCGCGCTCTCGGCATCGACCGCGATCTTTATGAAGATGAAATCCGGGCGGCGATTGCGACTCTCGCCCGGAAGAACGCGCTCTCAAATCGGGCCGCGTGCCGCTTGACGATTTCAAGAAGCGGCGGGCCGCGCGGTCTCGCGCCGAACGCCTCAGCGCGACCAGTTTTATTTGTGACGCTGTCAGCCGCCGCCTCGTCCCCGGATTTTCTTCGCGTAATTGTGTCCGCTCGGCGCCGATGGACCGGCGCATCGACGAACGGCTTTAAATGCGCTGGGGCCTACGCAGAAAATATTCTGGCGCGCGCGGAAGCGGCGGCGCGGGGCGCGGATGAGGCGATCATGTTGAACGAAGCAGGGCGCGTTGCATGCGCGGCTTCAGCCAATCTTTTCGTGGTCGCAGACGGTCGCCTGACGACGCCCGCCCTCTCGGAGGGCGCGATGCCGGGCGTTGTCCGCAGCATTCTCATTGAGGAAGCGGGAGCGCTCGGGATTGAATGCCTTGAAGGCCTGATGACGCCGGGCGATCTTTTGCGGGGGGTGTTACTGATTACGAACTCTATTGCGGGCCCGGTGCGAAGCGCGCTTGATGGAGCCCCGGGCTTCAGCGGCGGCGAGACGGTTGGACATCTGATCGCTGCTTATGAACGCCGACTCAGGAGCGAATTCAGCAGCCGGACTGAAGGGCGCGCATGAAAGCCTTCGCCGTCACTCGCGAGCAAATCGCGTCCGTCGCCGCGTCGCTGACCGTCGATGAGCTAGGGTCGAGATTTGGCCGGCACATCGATACGTTGACCGGCGCGAGCTGGTCCGCCGATACCCCGCTTTTTGAGGGTGGCGCTGAACTTTCGCCGGAGGAGGCGCGCGCGTGCCTCTTTCGACTCTACCGGTTTTTCGGGCGCGAGGATGCGGCCGCTTCGGCGAAAGAAGCGTCCAGCTTTGGAGAATGGGCTGACGGTGTTGCGGCCGCGATCAGGACCCGATTGTCGGCGTTTTCGTTTTCCGCCGCCCGGGATGATGAGCGCGAATATTCCCATCGTTCAGATACGATTTATGCTGATGCGGCGTCTGCAGCCAATCTGTTGTACGGACGGCGGCGGCTGCTCTCGCTGGTCGCGCCGCACAGCTTGATCGGGTTCACCCTCTCCGTGCTGACGCCGAACTTGTTGCAGGCGCCGTCGGTTGACGTGCGTAGCATGGCGCCTGACGAGATGAAGAAGTTTCTCGCTTTCGGCGATGCGCTCATCGCGACCCCAAGCCTGTGGCGGTATATGCTTGCGCAAGGCGTATTCGCGCCGGACAACGCGATGGCGGTGTTCTTCGGGGAGCCGATGACTGCGGATCTCGCTTCCGAAATCAGGAAAGCCGGTTTCGGCGCCCAGCGGGAAATTTACGGATCGACTGAGCACGGACTGATCGGCTGGCGCGATGTCCCGAGCGATCCGTTCGCCCTCTTTGACAACTGGCGCAAGCAAGACGCCGGACTACGACGGGTTTTACCCTCCGGCGAAACGGCGGAAGTGACGCCGATGGACGAGCTGCTCTGGGAAGGCGACCGCAGGTTTCGGCTTGGCGGGCGCCGTGACGGCGCAGTGCAGATTGGCGGCGTTAATGTCTTTCCGGCGCGCATTGCGCAAAAAATCGCGGAGCATCCGGAGATCAGACGCTGCGAAATAAGCGTTACAAAACAGCAGAACGGCGCCGACAGACTGGTGGTGACGATCGAGCTGAATTCCGGCGCGCCGCCGTCAGAGTCGACTGCGCGATCGATCGATTCATGGTGCCGTGCGAAACTCCAACCTTATGAACGTCCGAGGCTCTATAGTTACGCAGCATCAGCCGGAAAATAAAAAAAGGCCCGCGACGCGGGCCTTTTTAAAATTCGTTCGCGACCTGGTTACTCGCTTTTCACGCCTGAGCCCGCCGCCTGCTGGAATTTCTGCTGCACCTGGCTGGTCATGGCGCCAAATGCTTCTGCGCTGTCTCCAACCGTCATCGTCTGTTCGCAAGCCGTGGTGCAGTTGTATGTGTAGCGCTGCCCGCCGCGTTGCAAAGTCAAAAGATCGGAATTCGACGCCCGAACGCGAACCAGAAGATTTTCCATCTCATTGCCGTCGGCATCGAAAAGAAACATATTGGTGAGGCCGGGCGCTTTACCAAACAGAAGAACGCGGGTTTTATCGCGAACGGTCACATCGGCGATCCCAGGATTGCCAATGACGATCTGCGCGACTTCCTGTTTGAACGTATAGGGTTTGACCTGATCCATGGTCACCCAAACCTGTTCGGCTGAAGCTGCCGTCGCAAAGAGCGACGCGGTCAGGGAAAGGACGATTAAACGCATGGCTGTTGCCTTCTCATTGCCGATCCCACTGACCTACTCCCGATGAGTCAAGAAAGCTTTAAATCCCGGTTTTCGGCCATGCGCGCCTGCAAACGGAAGATCGTGAAAATTTTAGCTTTTACCGGGCCTTAAAAGCTTGCGGCGAATGAATGGCGCAGGAGCCCTTCATGCCAGCAAATCCTCTACAATTGATCGACAACACCGACGCCGCAGCCGCCGCCGCGATTGCGGAGGCGCCGCCTTTCAACGAGCTTCCCGAACAGGTGATCGCGTCGCTTGCCGAAGCAAGCAGCGTTCGCTCCTATTCGGCGGGCGAGACTGTATTCGCCATGGGCCAGTTCGACGGCTCTGAATTCCTGATTGTCCGTTCCGGAAAATTGCAGGCCGCGCATGCGGATCAAAAATCTGGTTCGATGCTGATCGAACACGTCCGAGCGGGCGATGTTTTTGGCCTCGCGTTCGCCGTGATCGGCGAAGATATGCGCGCGCCGGTCGGCGTTTCGCTGGCGGCGGAGAGCGATTGCGAAATCGTCGCTATTGACGCGGCTGCGCTGCGGCTGATTGTGTCGCAACGCCCCTCTTTGACGCGGAATTTAATGCTATATTTCGCGCGCAAGGTGCTTGGCGACGAACGCGTGTCGGAAGAAAGCTCGCCTGAGCGCCGCGTCTATGCGGCTCTCTCGGCGCTGGCGGAACGCGATGCGGTAACGGCGGAATGGCGGATTTCCCGCATGCCAAAACATCGCGAACTCGCCGATCGGGCTGACGTCGACGAGGCTGACGCCGCCAACGCCGTCGCCAAGCTCATTCAATCGGGCGTCGCGCGCCGGGATTATCCGGGGTTGATCATCGACGACATGGCGCAACTCGGCAGGTTGGCGCGCTGAGTAAGCGCTTTGTTAAGGATAATGATCAGTAAACGAATAAATATTATCCGCGAGCGCCGATTTTCACCGATTTTTAATGCGTCGAGGCGAGTATGTCGGAAGTCTGAGGGGGGTAATGCCCAATCAGCGGTGCAAGTGTAAGCGTAGCAAGCAGGAGTCGACTCATGAAAGCTCTCATCAACAAGTTCATTAACGACGAAGACGGCGCGACGGCCATTGAATACGGCCTGATCGCCGCGCTCATCGCGGTTGCGATCATCACCGCGGT
>JBBTJH010000015.1:0-4704 GCA_038059555.1 Pseudomonadota bacterium
GCTGCGGCTACACCGGTGAGGATGGTTTTGAAGTCTCGGTTCCGGACGATCGCGCGGAAGCGCTCGCCAAAGCGATGCTCGCCAATCCCGATGTCGCGCCGATCGGCCTTGGCGCGCGCGATTCACTGCGGCTGGAAGCAGGGCTTTGCCTCTACGGCCACGATATCGATACGACAACTTCGCCGGTTGAGGGCAACATCGCTTTCGCGCTCGGCAAGCGCCGCAAGGAAGAAGCGAATTTTCCGGGCGCCAAGCGCATCCTTTCAGAGCTTGCGAACGGACCAAAGCGCCTTCGCGTCGGGATCAAGCCCGAAGGGCGCGCCCCGGCGCGCGAGGGAACCGAAATCGTCGACATGAACGGCGCGAAAATCGGCGCCATCTCTTCCGGCGGCTTCGGCCCGACGCTCAACGGCCCGGTCGCGATGGGGTATGTCGAGTTTGCTCATTCAAAAACCGGAACGCCCGTGCAGCTGATGGTGCGCGGCAAAGCGCTTCCCGCCAGCATCGTCGATATGCCTGTCGTTCCTCACAATTATTATCGGGGCTAGGAGAACCAAATGACTGTCAGATACACCAAAGACCACGAGTGGGTGCGCGTTGACGGCGCCCTCGCCACCATAGGCATCAGCACGCATGCGGCCGACCAGCTCGGCGATGTCGTGTTTGTGGAACTTCCCGCGATCGGCAAAAAATTCGCCAAGGGCGACGATATGGCGGTCGTTGAATCGGTGAAAGCCGCGTCCGACGTCTATGCGCCGATCTCCGGCGAAGTCGTCGAGATCAATCAGGCGATCGTCGATGATCCGGCACGCGTGAACGGCGACCCGCAAGGCGCCGCCTGGTTCGTCAAGCTGAAGCCGAGCAATCCGGCCGAAGCAAACGAGCTGATGGACGAAGCCGCCTACAAAGCCTTCGCGGACCAGCACTGATCCATGCGCCTGTGCTCCGTTCATTTTCCCGAAGGCGGGAATCCATGTCAGGCGAAAATGGATCCCCGCCTTCGCGGGGATGAACGGGAAGCAAAAGCGAAATTCAAAGAACGAGACATATGAGATACCTCCCTCTTTCAGATTCGGACCGCCGCCAGATGCTTGCTGAGATCGGCGCGAAATCCGTCGATGATCTCTACGGCGATGTGCCGAAATCGGCGCTGAATGCGAAAATCGATCTGCCGGCGCATAAGGGCGAGCTTGAAGTCGAGCGCCTGATGGGCGCGATGGCGGCGAAAAATCGCGCGGCGGGAGCGGGGCCGTTCTTCGTCGGCTGCGGCGCTTACAAGCACCATGTCCCGGCGACGGTCGATCACATCATTCAGCGCTCGGAATTTTTAACGTCCTACACGCCGTACCAGCCGGAGATCGCGCAAGGGACCTTGCAGTATCTCTTTGAATTCCAGACGCAAGTGGCGGCGCTGACCGGCATGGAGGTCGCCAACGCCTCCATGTATGACGGCTCGACCGCGTGCGCTGAAGCGGCGCTGATGGCGCGGCGCGTAACCAAGCGGACGAAGGTCGTGATGTCCGGCGCCTTGCATCCGCATTACGCCGCGGTCACTCGCACGAATTCGGAGCTCCTTGGCGACAAGGTTGTTCAGCTTCCGATCGATGTTGACGCGAGCGAAAATCTGGACGCGGCGATCGACGGCGATACGTCCTGCGTCATTGTGCAAACGCCCGATGTTTTCGGCAATGTGCGCGATCTGACCGCGCTCTCGAAAGCGTGTCAGGGCAAAGGCGTTCTGCTCGTCGCCGTCGTCACCGAGATCATGTCCTTGGGCGCTGTCAAAAGTCCCGGAGAGATGGGCGCCGACATCGTCGTCGGCGAGGGTCAGTCGATCGGCAACGGATTGAATTTCGGCGGGCCTTATGTCGGCTTCTTTACGACGCGCGAGAAACTTCTCCGCCAGACGCCCGGCCGCTATTGCGGCATGACGACCGACGCCGACGGCAAGCGCGGCTTCGTGCTGACGCTCTCGACGCGCGAGCAGCACATCCGCCGCGACAAGGCGACGTCGAACATCTGCACCAATTCGGGCCTGTGCGCGCTCGCATTCACCGTCCACATGACGCTTCTGGGCGAGGCGGGCCTTCGCCGCGTCGCGATGCTCAATCACGAAGCGGCCTGCAAGACGGCGGACGCGCTTTCATCCGTCAAGGGCGTCAGCGTTCTGACGAAATCGTTCTTCAACGAGTTCACAATTCGTCTGCCGAAAAATGCGACCGGCGTTGTCGAGAAACTCGCGCAAGAAGGCGTCCTCGCCGGCGTTCCCGGCGAAAGGCTATGGCCGCACGACAAGGCGGCGCACGATCTCCTGATCGTCGCCGCGACCGAGTGCGTGACGGACGGGGATATTGAAGCGCTCGCGCAGACTTTGCGGAGTGTGATGTGAGTTGCACATCTGCACCCCGACACATCCTTCGAGACGGCTTCGATGCATTTGCATCGAAGCCTCCTCAGGATGAGGCCGATTTTTTCCGACTTCATAACTTCCTCATCCTGAGGAGACTCGCCGGCTCAAGCCGGCGAGGCGTCTCGAAGGATAAAAGGTGAGATTATAATGGGACCAGTGAACCAAGGCCGCCCGACCCGCAGCGACGCAACTGCCGCCGACGTCGTCACCTACACCGGCAATCGCGCATTGCAGATCGAAGAATCTCTTTCCTTCGAGAAAGACGCCTTTGCCTCGACCGGCGTCGATTTTCCAGCGGCCTCTGGAAAGCATGACCGGCTCGGCGCGATGAAGCGCGGCGGCGCCATCGGCTTGCCGGGACTTTCAGAGCCGGAAGCGATGCGCCATTTCGTGCGCCTCAGCCAAAAAAACTTTGCGATCGACATGGGGCCGTTTCCGCTCGGCTCCTGCACGATGAAGCACAATCCGCGCCTCAACGAGAAAATGGCGCGGCTCCCGGGCTTTGGCGACGTGCATCCGTTGCAACCGCAATCCACCGTTCAGGGCGCGCTTGAACTGATCGACACACTCGCAGCCTGGCTGATGGAATTGACCGGTATGCCGGCCGTTGCGATGTCGCCCAAAGCCGGCGCGCATGGCGAACTTTGCGGCATGATGACGATCAAAGCCGCGCTCGAAGCGAAAGGCGAGGGCCACCGCACGCGCGTTCTTGCGCCTGAATCGGCGCATGGCACCAACCCCGCGACAGCCGCGCAATGCGGATTTGTCGTCGATGCGATCCCCGCCGATGAAACCGGCCGCGTCGATCTTGCAGCGTTCCGCGCCAAGCTCGGCCCCGATGTCGCGGGCATCATGGTCACGAACCCGAACACCTGCGGATTGTTCGAGCGCGACATCAAGGCGATCGCCGACGCCGTGCACGCGGTCGGCGGCTATTTCTATTGCGACGGCGCCAATTTCAACGCCATCGCCGGCAAGGTGCGCCCCGGCGATCTCGGCGTCGACGCCATGCACATCAATTTGCACAAGACCTTTTCAACGCCGCATGGCGGCGGCGGTCCGGGGTCGGGCCCTGTCGTCTTGTCAGCAGCGCTCGCGCCCTTCGCGCCGGTGCCGTTCGTCACCAAGGAAGGCGGCAGATTTCATCTCGTCGAAACGCGCCGCGCCGCGAAGGCGGAAGGCGATGCGACCGCCGGCGGGCGCATCACCGCGTTCCACGGCCAGATGGGCATGTTCGTGCGCGCGCTCGCTTATATGCTGAGCCATGGCGGCGACGGCATCCGTCAGGCGGCGGAGGACGCGGTGTTGAACGCCAACTATATTCTTGCGCGATTGAAGCCCGAAATGACGCCGGCCTTCGCGGGCTATTGCATGCACGAGGCGCTCTTCAACGACGATTTCCTCAAAGGGACGGGCGTTGACACGCTCGATTTCGCCAAAGCGATGATCGACGAGGGCTATCATCCGATGACGATGTATTTCCCGCTGGTCGTTCACGGCGCCATGCTGATCGAGCCGACCGAGTCTGAATCAAAGCAGGAGCTCGATCTCTTCTGCGACGCGCTTCTCGATCTCGCCAAACGCGCGAAAGCGGGCGAGGCGGCGCGCTTCAAAGCCTCGCCGATGCTCTCTCCCCGCCGGCGCCTCGATGAAACCGCTGCGGCGCGAAAACCAATCCTGCGCTGGACGCCGGAACTTGGCGCCAAAGCTGCCGAGTGACGACTTGATTTCAGGCCGTCATCCCGGATGCGGTGCGGCATGAAATGACGCGCCGCTGATCCGGGATCTCGTGCATTTCAGCGCATAGCTCGGTAAGATCCCGTGTCTGCAACGCGGCGCAGAGCGCCTCATTGCGCACGGGATGACGCGTTGGATCGTTCGGCCCCGTCACCACGCTTTTTCGGGCGCAACGCTCGTCTGCGATTTTGCGGCGAACAATCTGTCGCCAATCCGCCGGGTGAAGCCGAGCAGCGGGCGCTCCACGAAATGGTGCAGCGCGAATCCGGCCGCGATCGCCGAGGCCGTGAAGAGGGCGATCAGCAAGATATTGTCGAGACGCGTATCGGGAACGACGAGGCTGACCAGTTTGCCGACGACCAGAAACGCCGGGACGTGAATGAGATAAAGCGAATAGGAAGCGTCGCCCGTCTTCCTCAGCCATGCGGGCGCGAGTTTGCCGCTCGTCCTCTCGATCGCCGAACGCATCGGCGGCCCGGTCATAGGCGCGGGCGCCTTCCATGCGGCGCGAGGGGGTCAGGGTCATCTGTTCCATGCCCGACACAACGGCCCCGGAC
>JBBTJH010000016.1:0-4332 GCA_038059555.1 Pseudomonadota bacterium
TGATGAGATAGGTCGCGGAGCCGTCGGCGAGAGGCTTTGGCTCATAGCGCGAGGATTGTCCGGTGCCTTTCAGAAAATCCGGAAACTGTTCGACGCCGAGTTCCTGATCAGGCAATTTCGAGAAAAACGGCGCGATTTTTTCGCGCGCGACCGGGGCGAGCGCTCGCGTAAAATCGATCAGCTCCTGCTCGCTTTTAAAGCGGTTCGCCGGGTCATCTTTCGCGCGCTCCAAGATCGCGGCGAAATCCGTTTCGCCGAACATCGCCTCGCCGCGTTCGATGACGGCCTCTTTGTTGGCCGCGACCGCAGCTTGTCCCCGCTCGAACGTCGCTTTTCCGCCGATCGCCGCCGTGTGATAGGTGCGCAGCAAAGCCTCATAGCACTGCTCGCCGTTCGGGACCGCGCTGATCGAGAGCGCGTCGCGCGCCTTTGGCATGTAGACGTCGCGCAGATAATCGCGGAACGCGGCGACTGCCGGCGTGATTTCATCGGCGCCGAGCTTTTTGACGGCCGCGTCAAAGTTTTCGGCGCCCCCTGCTTTCGAGGCGAAGGAGAGAAAAGGTGATTGCTCCGGCGGCGCCGCCAAAATCGAGTCGAGTTGCGTGACAACGCGCGCGACGACGCGCTTTGGCGCCGAATACCCGGCCGCCAGGCCCGCATCGAGATTTGCCTGTTCCTGCTTCAGATAAGCCGGCAATCGCCGCCAGCGCGCCAGCGCCATCGCGCGCTCGACCGGAGTTTCGACCGGCTGCGCATCGGCAACTTGCGGAAACACATTCTGCCAGCCGAACATGTGATTGACGCCCCAGAGATTGAGGCGGCAAACGCGCTGGCCTTGTGCGGCCTCGAGCGCTTCCTTCAGCGTGTCATAGAGCACGGCGTCGGCGCGCGCGGAGAGCGCCGATTGGTCGATATCTGCAAGGCGCACGGACAATTGATCTTCAGCGCGCTGCAGTCGTGCGAGCCCTTCCGGCGTATTGTCTTCAAACGCCGCGAGATCTTCCTTCACGACGTCGCCCATGCCGGCGTAGACCACGGAGAACGGCGAATGCTCGAGCCCTGCTGCAAGATAATCGTCGGCGACGGATTTCAACTCCGCTGAATAATCGCGCGCGGGCGGCGGCGCTGTCCTTCCGCCGCATGATGCGAGGAGAAGAAGCGCGGCCGCGCTGGGCAAAATCCTGTTCATGGGATCCTCAAGATCTGAGCGAAAAGGGAGTGAAATTCGTTTCCTTGTCATAGACATCGACGCCTTCGGCGCGCTTTAAAAAGCCGACGATGCGATAGGTCGCTGGCGTTAGTGCGGCTTCCCATGCGACTTTCAGAAAATAATTCGTCGCCATCACCGTCAGCAACAAGTCGGCCGACCAGACGCCCGCAAAAGCGAGCGGATAGAAAATCAGCGTATCGACTCCCTGCCCCGCCGCCGTCGAGCCGATTGTCCTTTGCCACAGATGTTTGCCGCCCGACGCGAGCTTCATCTTCGCCATCACGAAAGAGTTGGTGATCTCGCCCGCCCAGATCGCAAAGACCGACGCGGCGACAATGCGCGGCGCCTGGCCGAAATTGAGCGCGAACGCCTCTTGCTTTGAAATGCCGCCGACATCGACGTTCCAGGCGTCGGACGGCGGGATCCATGTGATGAACCCCGCCATCAGCGCGGCGAACGCGGCTGAGGCAAAGCCCGCCCAGATCACCCGGCGGGCTCTCGCATACCCATAGACCTCGGTCAAAACATCGCCCGCAACGTAAGAGAGCGGAAAGAACAAAATGCCGGCGCCGAACGAGAACCCCGCGAGCGAGGCCACTTTTCCGGCGCCGATGATGTTGGCGCAGACAATGACGACGCATGTCGCCGCCATCATGAAATCATAATAGCGGAATCGATGCGACGAAATCTCCGCCGCGTGGTCGATTTTTTCGACAGCCATGCGCCTTACTTCGCCTTCTCCCACCCGGTCCAGCCGGGACCGTGCAGCGCGCGTCCGGCTTTGGCGCCGGTGTGGCTTTCGTTTTCAACCGTCAGCACGCCGTTGACGAATACATCTATGACGCCCGTTGAAAGCTGGTGCGGCTTGTCGAAGGTTGCATGATCTTGAATGGTCGCGGGATCGAAAACGACAACATCGGCGTAATTGCCCGCCTTCAACTCGCCCCTCTCGCGCAGGCGCAAATGTTCCGCAGGCAGCGAGGTAAGCCGCCGCACCGCCTCTTCAACGGTGATGACTTTTTCATCCCGCACATATTTCGCGAACAGCCGTGCGACATTGCCATAGGCGCGCGGATGGGCGTTCGATTTGACGAAGACGCCTTCCGGCGAATAGGCGCCCTCGTCCGATCCGAACATGGTCATCGGCCAGGCGATGTTGCGACGGATGTTTTCTTCCGACATCAGGAAATACGCAGTGCCGACGCGGCTGTCGTCTTCGATGACGAGATCGATCATCGCGTCTTCGGGGCTGACCCCGCGCATCGCGGCGACCTCTTCGAGGGTTTTGCCCGTCAATGGTTTCAGCGCATCCGACTTGAACCCGATCAAGAGGATGTTTTTCGCGCCGCCTGCGAGTTGATAGAGATTTTCCCACCCGACAGCCGGCGCGCGGATTTCCTCGATGACGCGCGCGCGGATCTCCGGATCTTGGAGGCGCGCGACCCATGCGTCATGGCCGCCTTCCTGCACCCAAGGCGGCATCGCGGCGTCGAGCCCGGTCGCGCCGGCGGTATAGGTGTAGATATCCGCGCTGACATCGACGCCGGCGGCGCGCGCCTCGTCAAACTTTGCAAGGCCATCGGCCGATTTCGACCAGTTCGCCTCTCCCGCCGGTTTCAGATGATAGGCCTGCGCGCGGGTTCCTGCTTGCTTCGCAATCTGGATCAGTTCGTCGATCGCTTCGAGATAGCGGTCGCCTTCAGAGCGCATGTGCGAAATGTACCCGCCGCCGGATTCCGACGCCGCTTTCGTCAGCGCGATCAGTTCGTCCGTATCCGCATAAAACGCCGGCGCGTAAATAAGCGACGATCCGACGCCAAGAGCGCCCTCGCGCATCGCTTCGCGCACGAGCTCTTGCATGCGCGCCAGTTCTTCCGCCGTCGGCGGCCGGTCCGCATAACCGAGTTCGTGGATGCGCACTGTCGTCGCGCCGATATAGGATGCGACATTGGGTGAGACGCCCTTTTTTTCGAGGAACGCGAGATACTCGGCAAGGCTCGTCCACTCGATCGGGTATTTGATGTCGCCCTGCAGCTTCTGCGCTTCCTCCTTCATCGCGTCGGTGAGCGGCCCCATCGATTCGCCCTCGCCGAAGACCTCAAGCGTCACGCCCTGACGAAGATCGCTCTCGCCGCGCCCATCTTCGATCAGCGATTCCGTCGCCCATGACAGCATGTTGATAAAGCCCGGCGCGACAGCAAGGCCGGAGGCGTCGATGACCTTTTCAGCTTTGGCTTTTCCAAGATCGCCGACGGCCGCAATCCTGTCGCCCTTGATCGCGACATCGGCGACGACGCCCGGAGAGCCTGTTCCATCATAAACCGTGCCCCCCTTGATGATCGCGTCATAGGTCTCAGCGCCGCTGCAGCCGGAGAGAACCAGCGCGGCGGCTGCCGCCAAAAATCCGTGTTTCATGAAAAAGCTCCCTTGGCCCGGCGCGCACCTTAGCCTGCTTTCGGCGCAGGGTCAGTCCTCAGGGCGCCCCTGAACCAGCGATTTTATCACGCCGCGCAGGGTCCTGACCTCTCCGTCGGTGAGGCTTGCACGCGCGAACGCCGTCTTGATCTTGCGTTCGAGCACGGGGCGGCGTTCTTCCGGATAGAAGTAGCGCGCATCGGCGAGCGAGCCGAACAAGTGCTCGATAAATCCCTCGAATTGCTCGCGCGTCGCCGGTGCGGCGCTGACGAGATCGGCGGGCGCAGGCGCGGCTCCGTCAGCGATCGCCCATTCATAGGCGATGACGACGGCCGCCTGGGCGACGTTCAGCGAGGCGAACGCCGGGTTGACCGGAATTGAGATGACGCCGCTCGCGCGGTTCACATCATCATTTGCAAGTCCCGTCCGTTCAGGCCCGAGAAGAATGGCGCATCGCTCGCCGCGATCGGTCCGGAGTTTCATCGCCTCGGCCGCTTCGCGCGGCGTCAGCACCGGCAGCAGCGATTCGCGCGGCCGCGCCGTCATAGCGAGAACGTGATGGAACGCGCCCAGCGCCTCGGCGGTCGTCGGCGCCAGTCTCGCTCGGTCGAGAACGAGGCTCGCGCCGGAGGCCATCGCGACCGCCTTTTCGTTCGGCCATCCGTCGCGCGGATTGACGATAACAAGGTCCGACATGCCGAAATTCA
>JBBTJH010000017.1:0-9404 GCA_038059555.1 Pseudomonadota bacterium
GACAAAAAAGAGCGGCAAGCCGTGAAGCCCGCCGCTCAAGAAAAACAGCCAAAACGCGTTCGCGCACCAACGAAAGGAAATTCAGATGTTACGCAATCACGCTTCCTTCAACATCGGTTCTGTCGGCCTCTTTGTCAACAGTTTCGTGACGATCACGACAGTTGTGATGATCGCCGCCGCTTACTTCTCGGCCGTCGGCCAGTTCGTCGCATAGCCCTCATGGCTGAGGAAAAAAGGGCTCTTCACATGGCCAAGGCGATTAACCTCATTATGGCGGCGGCGCTCGCCGCCGCCGCTCTTGCTTCCGCCGTCAGCCTCGCGCGTCTTTCGGGCCCGGCGGAAAAGGGCGACGTGCGCGTCTGCGCTGAACGTCTTTGCGGCGTCGTGTTCTTTTAGCGTAATCGCGCGGCGCCGCTTTTTTCCGGAGATCCGTCATGATCAGAGCCATCGGCAAAGGATCGCTCGCCTCCATCCTCGCGATCGGGCTGCACATCGTCCGGGTCATCGTCTGGATCGCCTTCGCCGGCGTTTCGGCCGCGATTGTCGCGATACCGCTGCTCCCGCCGGTTGCTGAATGGATCTCGCACATCGACGGCGCCTCGATTGACGGGAACATCGATATCGACGCCGGCGATTTCGTCGAGGTGCTCCGCTATTTCATCTCCTTCGGCGTCGCGCTCTATGTCGTCGAGCGCCTGCTCGAGCTGTTGAAGACGCTCCGCTTCGGCTCGCCCTTCGTCAAAGAAAACGCCGTCCGCTTCCGCAATGTCGGCGTCGCGCTCCTCTTTGGCGAGCTTTCCAAAATCGTCATCGGCATCCTCGCCATGATCTTCGACGCCGACGTCGACGCCGGGCTTGATCTCATGATCTTCATCGCGATCGCGGCCGTCTTCGTGCTGGCGGAAGTCTTCCGCGAAGGCGCGGCGATGAAGGAAGAACAGGACCTGACCGTCTGATGTCGATCTCCGTCAAACTCGACCGGGTGCTTCTCGACCGCGGCATGAGCCTCACCGAGCTCTCCGAGCGCGTCGGCGTGACGATCGCCAATCTCTCGATTTTAAAAACCGGCAAAGCAAAAGCGATCCGCTTTTCAACGCTGGAAGCGATCTGCAAGGAATTGGGCTGCCAGCCCGGGGATATTCTGTTTTTTGAGGACGATGGGCGGCCGATACGGCATGAGGACTGAGTTCATCACAAGTGCGAGAAACGGGCTCCGACCCGGCCTAGCTTCTTGCTCCTTCCCATCCGCCGGCCGAATGTCGCGCACATGAGCCGATACTTATTTCTAGTTTCGAGCGCCCGCGCGGATGGCAATGCGGAGCGCCTTGCGCGAGCTGCGGCAGAAGCGCTGCCGCCGGCGTCGCAACACTGGATCAAGCTCGACACCTTAGCGCTTCCTCCTTTTGAAGATCGCCGCCATTCAGGGCTGCCCTACGAAGCTCCGCAAGGAGATGAACGCACGCTGCTCGAAGCAACGCTTGCGACGGATCACCTCGTCTTTGTCGCGCCGGTTTACTGGTACGCGCTTCCAGCGACAGCGAAGCTTTATCTCGATTACTGGTCGGCTTGGCTGCGCGTTCCGGGGTATGACTTCAAGTCGCGCATGGCCGGAAAGGCCCTATCCGCCGTCGCGGTCATCAGCGGCGATGAGGATCGCGAGGCTGAACCGCTGATCGGGTGCCTCCGCCTTACCGCCGGGTATATGAAGATGGACTGGCGCGGCGGGCTTTTGGGGCACGGAAACCGTCCCGGCGACGTCGAGGAGGACGCAAGCGCGATGAATGCGGCCAAAAGGTTTTTTGGAAGCGCGGCCTAAGGCGCCTTAAAGCGCGAATTGCCCTTCTCACGTCCGCCCCCTATATCCCCGCGAATGACGGCCCTTGACCATCCCTCGATGAAACCTGACGCAGGCGCGCCGCCGCGCTCGCCGTTCGCCCTGTCGCGCGCTGAAATCGCCGGCGTGATCGCCGAGGCGCTGTCGCTCGACGCCAAGAAGGCGCGAATGCGCGCGAGCCAGTTGTGGCGCTGGGCCTATCATTACGGCGTCACCGATTTCGAGGCGATGACCGATATCGGCAAGGAAATGCGGGGCAGTCTCGCGCAGCTTTTCAGTCTCGAGCGGCCGGAAGTCGTCGACCGTCAGGTCTCGATCGACGGCACGCGGAAATATCTGATTGCGCTTTCTCCCGGCGCCGAGGTTGAATGCGTCTTCATTCCGGATGTCGGGCGAGCTGGCGCGCTCTGCGTCTCCAGCCAGGTCGGCTGCACGCTCAATTGCACGTTTTGCCATACGGGAACGCAAAAGCTCGTGCGCAATCTCACGGCCGGCGAGATCGTCGCGCAGGTGATGGCGGTCAAGGACGATCTTCCCGAGTGGCCCTCCGGCGGCGACGATCGGCGGCTCTCCAACATCGTCTTCATGGGCATGGGCGAGCCGCTTTATAATTTCGAGAATGTCGCGCGCGCGATCGAGATCATTTCCGACGGCGACGGTATCGGCATTTCGCGCCGGCGGATTACGGTGTCGACATCGGGGGTCGTTCCGGAAATTCACCGACTCGGCGAAGAAACCGGCGCGATGCTCGCGATATCGCTGCACGCGACGAACGACGCCTTGCGGGACGAGCTGGTTCCGATCAACAAGAAATATCCGATCGCGGAGCTGATGGCCGCTTGCGCCACATATCCGGGCGCCGGGAACACCAAGCGCATCACCTTTGAATATGTGATGCTGAAGGGCGTCAACGATTCAAACGCCGAGGCGCGCGCGCTTGTCAAATTGCTGCAGGACCTTCCGGCGAAGATCAATCTGATCCCGTTCAATCCGTGGCCCGGCGCGCCCTATGAGTGCTCGGACTGGAGCCGCATCGAAGCCTTCGCGGAGATCGTCAACAAGGGAGGCTACGCCTCGCCGATAAGGACGCCGCGCGGGCGCGACATCTCGGCCGCCTGCGGCCAGCTGAAATCGGCGAGCGTGAAGCGCCGCGCCAGCGAAGAGTTGAAAGAGCGGCTTGCCAACGGCTGAGGCGCCCCCGGTTTCTTAGGGACAGGCGATAGTCTCGCCGCTATAAAATCAGTTGACGGCGCCAGCATTCGTCGCCCGAGCGCAAAGGGAGCCTCGATGACTTTCCGCATTTCGGAAACGCTTGATATCGAAGCGCTTGCCGCATTCTATGCGCGCAAGGGGCGCATTCATCTCCCCGGGTTCCTCACCGAAGAGAGCGCGCAAGGATTGTCAGCAAGGATCCGTGAGATCCCGCGCTGGAACCTCGTATTCGAGGCATTGGGCAAACATTACGATCTTGATGCGGAAGGAACCAGCGTGCTTCCCGCCGAACAGCGCGAAAGGCTTATGGCGATTGTCCATGAGCAAGCGGGGAAGGGCTTCGCCTATCTCTTTGACAATTGTCCTTTATACGACATCTACCATCACGGAGCCTCGCCGGATCATCCGCTGATGGAGATGGTGGAGTTTCTTAATAGCGAGGCGTTCTTGTCATTGATGCGCCGCCTCACCGGCGCGGCGGACATATCTTTTGCCGACGCGCAAGCGACGCGCTACGGGCCCGGTCATTTTCTGACGACGCATGACGATGCGGTCGACGGAAAAAACCGCCGCGCCGCTTTTGTGCTGAACATGACGCCGGATTGGCGCCCCGACTGGGGCGGATATCTGAATTTTTTCGGCCCGGAGGGGCACATCGAAGAGGCGTACAAACCGACGTTTAATGCGATCAACATTTTCAGCGTGCCGGCCGCGCATTCGGTTGGGCTGGTGGCTCCCTTCGCCGGCGCCAAGCGTACATCGATCACCGGCTGGCTGCGCGCCGGCGTTGATCCTCTGCGGCGTTAAAGCTTCTATGGCGCGCATCGTTATCGACGAAAAGGATATCGAGGAGCGCTTCATTCGCGCCTCGGGCCCTGGCGGGCAGAACGTCAACAAGGTCTCGTCGGCGGTGCAGCTGCGGTTCAACGCTGCGCGTTCTTCGGCGCTGAGCCCCGCAATTCTCGCCCGGCTGATCTCGCTCGCCGGCGCGCGAGCGACCAAAGACGGCGTCATTCTCATCGAGGCTTCACGATTTCGCGATCAGGCGCGCAATCGCGACGACGCTCGCGCCCGGCTCGCCGCGCTGATCGAGCGCGCCGCGACGCCGCCTAAAAAGCGGGTGGCGACCAAAACGCCCAAATCGCAAAAGCGAAAGCGCCTCGAAGGCAAAGCGCGGCGCAGCGAAGTAAAGCGCAACAGGGGTCCGGTCGCGCCGGACCGTTAGGCCTCGTTTTTCGGAACGCGCGTACTAAACGACGAAACTCTCCCCATCGCCTTTCAGCCTTTGACGGCTTATAACAGCCCGGTTCTGGGGACTTTTAGGGAACAGTAAAAATGAAACGTTTATTCGCAGGCCTCGCCGCTTTCGCCCTGTCGGTCCCGCCCGTCCTTGCCGCAGACGTCCTTAGCGCCGATGCCGCGCGACATTTCGCCGACACGCTGGCGCCGGTTCAATCGCTTGGCGACGCGTTTGAAAAAGAGGGCAAGTTCAACGTGCTTCTCGGCGGCGGCGCGACCGTCGACGGCGTGTTCAAACCCTACTCGGCCGGCGTCATCGCCCTGAAGACGCAGCTCCCGAACGAGCTTGGCCGCCTCGCGGCGGTGGTGAAGCCGCATGGGTTCACGCCGGAAGAATGGGGCCTCGCCGGCGACCGCGTGATGGCCGCCTACATGGCCCTTCGCATCGAACGCGAACAGCCCGGCGCGCTGGCGCAGATCGATCTGGTCGGTCCGGCCGAGATTGAAAAAATGCCGCCGGATTTGCGCAAACAAATGCTCGAATATAACGCCATGGTCACGGCTCTGAAAAAAGCCCCGGACGCGGACAAGCTGGCGGTGATGCCGGCGGTCGACACGATTGACGCCTACATCGCCGCGCAAGAAGCGACCGACGCGCCTAAAACCGACGCGCCCAAAAAGCAATGACGCTGGCATAACCGGCGAGGCTTTAACCTCCCGCCATAACGCCCCGGGCCCGGAAGCGCTTCCGGGGCCCGGCGCCTCGCGCGTTCACTTGCGCCGGAGGTTTTAAACCGACGCGTCGTTGGTCGCGCCGCTCACCTTATTTGAGGCGTTTTGCGCGGCCGCATTGACCCAGCGGCTGACGGCCTGCGTCTGGGCGACGGCAAGCTCGTGCTGCACATCGACGAGTTTTCGACCCGCCGGCGTTTCATAAAAACGGATCAGCTCCAGAATTTCTGCGTCGGAAAAACGGTCGGCATAAGAGTGCGTCAGCTCCGTCAAAAGCTGAGGCGCCCCGGCGTCGAGCTCGTCGCGAAAAGCGGCGATGAACGCATCGATTTTCTGCGCGGGCGCCCCTTGTTGAACGAGCTGGCTGCGGACAGCCGACACGGCGTCGCCAATGGCGCGGTCGATCTCGTTGGCAAGCCCCATGACCGCAGCAAGACGGCTGGCGTTTTCATAAGTCGCCGCTTGCGCCACGGTGACGCTCGCCGTCAACGCCAGCGTGACAATAATAGTCTTTATGAAATGTCGCATGTTCGCTCCCTCCGGCCTGCAAGGCCCGGAGGCCAACTTGCGACAGCGCGGGCGCTGCTGGCAAGGCCGCGCGGCGAGAGGCCCGGGGCGCGTCAAGCGCGCGCTCGAAGAAAGCCTTCGCACGGGCGCGGCTTTCCGCTATAGCGCGCGCTGCAGTGCAGCGCGGAAGGATCGGGCGATGGGCAAACATCAAGGCGTCAAAAAGGTCGTTCTCGCTTACTCCGGCGGGCTCGACACTTCAGTGATCCTTAAATGGCTGCAGGTCGAATATGGCTGCGAGGTCGTCACCTTTACCGCCGATCTGGGACAGGGCGATGAGCTTGAACCGGTGCGCGGCAAGGCGCAGCGGAACGGCGTCAAGGAAATCTATATTGAGGATCTGCGCGAGGAATTCGTTCGCGATTTCGTCTTCCCGATGATGCGCGCGAACGCGCTTTATGAAGGCCAGTATCAGCTTGGCACCTCGATCGCGCGGCCCTTGATCGCCAAGCGCCTTGTCGAGATTGCGCGCGAGACCGGCGCCGACGCCGTCGCGCATGGCGCGACCGGCAAAGGCAACGACCAAGTGCGGTTCGAGCTTTCCGCCTACGCGCTTAATCCCGACATCAAGGTGATCGCGCCGTGGCGCGAATGGGATTTGACCTCGCGCACGAGGCTCATTTCTTGGGCCGAAGCCCATCAGGTCGAAATTCCAAGGGACAAACGCGGCGAGGCGCCGTTCTCGGTCGACGCCAATCTTCTCCACACTTCCTCCGAAGGAAAGGTCCTCGAAGACCCGGCGGAGATCGCGCCCGATTACGTTTATCAGCGCACGGTCGATCCGGAAGATGCGCCCGACCAGCCCGAGATAGTGAAGATCGGTTTCAAGCGCGGCGACGCCGTTTCGGTGAACGGCAAGGCGCTCTCGCCCGCCGCGCTGCTGACCGCGTTGAATGAATTGGGCCGCAAACACGGCGTTGGGCGGCTCGATTTCGTCGAGAACCGGTTTGTCGGCATGAAATCGCGCGGGCTCTATGAAACGCCGGGCGGCGCGATCCTTCTCGCCGCACACCGCGGCATCGAACAGATCACGCTCGATCGCGGCGCCGGGCATTTGAAAGACGAGATCATGCCGCGTTACGCCGAGCTTATTTACAACGGCTTCTGGTTCGCGCCCGAGCGCGACATGCTGCAAGCGCTGATCGACAAAAGCCAGGAGCATGTCGAGGGCGAGGTGACGGTGAAGCTCTATAAGGGCTCCGCCAATGTGATCGCGCGCGCGTCGGTAAAATCGCTTTACTCGATGGCGCATGTGACCTTCGAGGAAGACGCCGTCTACGACCAGAAGGACGCGGAAGGCTTCATCAAACTGAACGCCCTCAGGCTGAAATTGCTGGCGCGCCGCAATATGCGTTGATCCCAATAACGGGAATTCAAGCCCCCTGGCGCCCCAAAGGCGCGAACGGCGCGTCTCTATCTCGCCTTTACCCAGCATATTCTTTCCCATCGTGCGTCCGTTCGGCTATAGTCGAACCCGTCGGGGCGTAGTCTGGGTGGGCCGGAATCATGAAAAGCGTTGAAGCGATATTCGGGGGCATATTGGCGCTGATCGTGCTCGGCGCGGCGATCTTCATGGTCGCCGGCGGAGAATGGGGCGGGGGCGGAACGCAGCCGCCGCCGTCAGGCCCAGTCATCGGCGCGCCGGTAAATGGCGGCCCCGATATCCCGGCGACCGGCAACGACGTTCTTTGCCAGTGCTTCGATCAGGCGTTCGATCTTGCCGGGGAAAATGTCGGCGTCATGTCCTCGCAATACAGAACCGGCTTTGAATCGTGCAGAGCCGTTGCCGGCTCGCGCGGCGGCGACGCGTGGACCGCCGGATGGAATGCGCGCGTCTCGTCAAAACCGTTTCAGGCGAGCTGCGGCGCGTGGCTTCGCAGCGGCTGAGATCTCTATCTGCCTTCCGACTTCAGCGGGCGCGCCAGCAGCGCGGCAATGATATCGTCAAGTCCGCGCGCGCCTGAAACAAGCTCGGAGACTGCCGCGCAGACCGGCATCTCGACGCCGGCGCGCATTGCCATTGCGACAACGGCGGGCGCGGTTGCAACGCCTTCGGTGACTGCGCGCCGCTCGCTCAAAATGTCGGCGATTTTCCGGCCGCGCCCAAGCTCAAACCCGAGGGACATGTTGCGCGACTGGCGCGATGTTGCGGTGAGAATAAGATCGCCGAGGCCCGAAAGCCCCGCCATCGTTTCCGGCCTCGCGCCGATGGCGACGCCGAGCCGTTGAAACTCGGCAAAGCCGCGCGCGATGAGGGCGGCGCGGGCGCTGTCGCCAAGACCTTTGCCCTCGACCGCGCCGGCGGCGATCGCGAGCACGTTTTTAACGGCGCCGCCGAGTTCGGCGCCAATGAGATCGTCAGAAAGATACGGCCTGAAATGCGGCGCGCCGATCGTCGCCATCCAGCGCGCGCCAAGAGCGGGGTCGCAGGCGGCGAGCGTCACGGCGGTCGGGAGGCCGATCGCGACGTCGCGCGCAAAGCTCGGACCCGAGAGCACGGCCGCGCGCGCCTCAGGCCAGACCTCTTCCAGCACTTCGGTCAGCATCTTGCCGGTCGCGCGCTCGATCCCCTTCGCGCAGAGCGCGAGCGCGGCTTCCCGAGGGGCGACGCGTCTCATCTCGCCGAGCAGGGGTCGCGCATGCTGCGCCGGGGCGACGAACAGATAAGCGTCGCGACCGCTTGTAGCGGAAAGGTCAGATGTCGCCCGGAGACTTTCAGGGAGCTGGACACCCGGCAAAAAGGGCAGGTTCTCGTGGCGGTCGTTGATCGCCGCCGCCGTCTCAGGCTCCAGCGCCCAGATCAAGGCATCGACGCCATTGGCCGCGATCAGCGAGGCGAGGGCCGTGCCCCAGGCGCCGCCGCCGATGATTGCCGCCGATTGGAAGGGTGACGCGCTGGCTGTCATGTGAGAGACTGATGATTGAACACTTCGGAAAGCATTCACGCTGGACGGGTTACAAAGGCCTTTACCGCTATGCCCATAACGGCGTTGCCGCCGCTTGACGAGACGGCCCGGTCAATCCTTGAGGCCGCAAGCAAGCGCTTCCTGCATTACGGCTACGGCAAGACGACGATGTCGGAGATCGCTGGCGACTGCAACATGTCGACCGGCAATCTCTATCGCTACTTCCCGTCAAAGCTCGATATCGCCGAGGCCTTCGTGCGGCATCTAAGGGGTGAGCAGATCCGCCGCTTGCGGGAGGTCGTGAGCCGTCCCGGTCTCTCGACGCCTCAAAAGCTCCGGACCTTTTTCAAGACCAAGCTGAAGCTCGTCTACGACCGCTTCCATGACCGGCCGAAGGCCTATGAGCTGTCGCAGGAGATTATGCGGGAACGGCCCGCCTTCGCCGATGAATGGGAATCGGCTGAGGCTCTGGTCCTCTGCGAAATCCTTGAGGGCGGCGAAATGACCGGCGATCTCGCCGTCTGCAACCGCGTCCGCATCTCCCGCATCCTGCAGGACGCGTTCTTCCGTTTTACCAGCTCGGCTGTCTATTATGAGGGCGATTACGACCTCCTCGCGGGGGAGCTCGATGAGCTGATGGATCTGGTTCTGGACGGGTTTCAGCTCCGGAATTCAAAATCGAAAATCTAACGTGTTGATTTTACTAAATAATAGTTAGAATTTTCTGCTCACGGTTAGTTGATATTGAAGAATGAATATATTTGAAAATGTTCATTGACATTTCGCAGGCGCAGCATTAGATCATGGCCATCGCTTCCGCGGCACGGGCAAAAAGCGCCTCAGCCGCCAGACGAAGCGAGCAAAAGAAAAAAAGAGTAACAGCCATGATCACCAGCACCACGTCTTCTTTCGGC
>JBBTJH010000018.1:0-4683 GCA_038059555.1 Pseudomonadota bacterium
TGACGTGGAATTTCGCGATGCAGGCGATCGACCACATTATCAATTCGGCGGCGAAAACGCGCTACATGTCGGGCGGCCAGATGGCGTCGCCGATCGTTTTCCGAGGGCCCAACGCTGCAGCGTCCCGCGTCGCCGCGCAGCACTCTCAAGATTACGCGGCGTGGTACGCAAATATTCCGGGTCTCATCGTCATCGCGCCCTATACGGCGGCCGATGCGAAGGGCCTCTTGAAAGCCGCGATCCGCGATCCCAATCCGGTTGTCTTCCTCGAGCACGAGCTGCTCTACGGCGACACCATGGACGTGCCGCAGGTCGACGACTGGATCGTCCCGATCGGCAAGGCGAAAGTCGCGCGCGAAGGAACCGACGTCACCATCGTTTCCTATTCGCGCGGCGTCAAATTCGCACTCGAAGCCGCCGCAAAACTCGAAGGCGAAGGCATTTCAGCGGAAGTCATCGACCTTCGCACCTTGCGCCCGATGGATACGGCGACGGTTATTCAGTCGGTCAAAAAAACCAACCGCGTCGTCACCGTCGAAGAGGGCTGGGGCCCCTGCGGCGTCGGCGCCGAAATCGGCTGGCAAGTGACGCAGCACGCCTTCGATTATCTCGACGCCCCGCCGACCCGCGTGACGCAGGAAGACGTGCCGCTTCCCTATGCGGCTAATCTCGAAGTGTTGAGCCTTCCGAACGCAGATAAGATTGTGACGGCGGTTAAGGCTGTGATGTATAGGGAGTAGACCGTGCTCTATTCCGGCCCCGAGGACGAGGTTGGATATCCAACCATTCTAACTCTGCTCATCCCCGCTTTCGCCGGGATGGACGGTGGTTTAGCGTTAGTTTCAATCCCA
This sequence comes from Pseudomonadota bacterium, assembly GCA_038059555.1. Lineage (GTDB taxonomy): Bacteria > Pseudomonadota > Alphaproteobacteria > Caulobacterales > Parvularculaceae > Amphiplicatus. Next base: position 852 of record JBBTJH010000018.1, read on the forward strand.
GCCGAATGAAGCGGAAGAATTCATGCCAACTCCCATTCTCATGCCTGCGCTCTCTCCGACCATGGAGGAAGGAACGCTCGCCAAGTGGAAGGTCAAGGAAGGGGATAAAGTCTCCTCCGGCGACATCATCGCCGAGATTGAAACCGACAAGGCGACGATGGAGGTTGAGGCGGTCGACGAGGGCGTCGTCGGCAAGATCGTCGTTCCGGCGGGCACGGAGAATGTGAAGGTCAACGCGACGATTGCGATTTTGCTCGGCGACGGCGAGAGCGCGGCCGATGCCGCGAAGGCGCCGGCGAAGGCGAATGGCGGCGCGTCCTTCGAGACGCCCGCTGCGCGGGCTCCTCAGGATGAAGGGAAGAAGAAAATCGAGACCAAATTGAGCCTTCACCCTGAGGAGGCGCGTAGCGCCGTCACGAAGGGCGACGGCGGCGGGTCGCGCATCCACGCTTCGCCGCTTGCAAAGCGCCTCGCGAAAAATTCAGGGATCGATCTTGCGGCGCTGAAAGGCTCCGGACCGCATGGGCGCATCGTCAAGCGCGACCTCGACGCGGCGTCCTTCGAGACGCGTGCGTTGCGCGCTCCTCAGGACGAGGTGAAAAAAATCGCGCCGGCCTCAATCGACCCGCGTCTTTATCCCCCCGAAAGCTACACGGCGGTGAAGCTCGACGGCATGCGGAAGGTCATCGCCAAACGCCTGACGCAGTCGTTCAACAACGAAGTTCCGCACTTTCCGCTCAACATCGATATCGAGCTGACGAAACTGCTGGAGGCGCGCGCGGCGCTGAACGCCTCCTCGCCGAAAGAAGGCGACAGCGCCTATAAACTCTCCGTCAACGATTTCGTCATCAAGGCGTCGGCGATGGCGCTGAAAAAAGTCCCGAGCGCCAATGCGTCGTTCACGGATGAAGCGATCATCCTGCACAAGCACGCCGATATCGGCGTCGCGGTCGCGATCGACGGCGGGCTCATCACGCCAATCGTCTGGAAAGCCGAAACCAAGGGCCTCAAGGAGATTTCGGCCTTGGTCAAGGACATGGCCGCGCGGGCGAGGGCGAAGAAACTGAAGCCCGAGGAATATCAAGGCGGCACGTTCTCCATCTCGAACCTCGGCATGTTCGGGATCACGTCCTTCGCCTCGATCGTCAATCAGCCGCATGGCGCCATCATGTCGGTCGGCGCTGGCGAAGAGCGCGCCGTCGTCCGGGGCGGCCAAATCGTCGTCCGCACCATGATGACGGTGACGCTCACCTGCGACCACCGCGTCGTCGATGGCGCTGTGGGCGCGCAATTCCTCGCCGCGTTCAAGCAGTTCATCGAAGAGCCAGCGGCGATGCTGCTGTAGGATCTGGGCTGGCGCTACGGCGACGCTCAGGCGCTTTTCGACGTACCTCTTTCGTCTTCCGAATGATCGTAATCGGAAACGCGCAACCGTTTGGCGATCCATTCCGGCAACCGTTTTTCGAGACGGTGCATCGCCTTGTCGAACCAGCGCCAGCGCTTGCGCAGCCAACGGACTTCGGCCGGAGAGACGGAAACGAACAGCAAAAAGCCGACGATGACGATGATGAACCCGAACGGAATCGGAGAGACCATCACCACAAGGCCGAAGCCGATCAGGAGCAGCGAGAATAACGAAACGGCGAGGCGGAACACGATCATCGGGCGGCGTCCTGGCTGTCATCCGGCGCTGTTTCGACCACCACCGTTCGGATGACAGGCGGCCCGCGCTTCCCGGCCAGCCTAACGAACCGGTCGAACCAGCGCCAGCGCCGGCGCATGCGCCGAATGAGGGGGCGCGCCGCCGGGTTGGCGGCGGCGATCATCAGGACGCCGATGATAACCAAGGGCGCACCGGCCGGAAGCGGGGAAAACGCGGCGATCATGCCGTAGAGGAACAGAACAAATCCGATCAGCGACGTTGCTATACGCGCCGCGATCACCCGCAGTGAAAAACTGTGCCGCGTCAAAAAGCCTCCGGCGCGATCTTATCTCGAATGCGAAGAATGACAAAGGAGGGCGGCGCGATCAGCAGCCGTCGTCGCCAAGGTCCGGATAAAGGCGCACGAGTTCTGCGGCGAACCGCGCTGTCTGCTCGTTTGCGCCCGCAGCGTTCACATGCGTGGCGTCGAACCATTTGGCGGGATCGTTGGCGATATCGCCGCCAAGATCGATGACCGGCCTGTCGATTGCGAGATCCGTGCGAATGCGGTCCGGCATGACAGGCGCGCGCCAGGCAGGGAGATAGACATAAGCGACATCGCCGCCGCTTTTTTCGGCGAGCGTTTCAATCTTGTGAAGGTAGACCCTTGAAAAGCGGTATTCGAGCGGCCGTAAGAAATGCGGAAGGCGCGTTGTCGATGCATGGTCCTCGCGCGCAGCTTCCGCCGCATCGAGCGTTGCTTCATCGATCGTCACATCGCGCGAGATCACGTGTCCATCGAGCAACGGCAGAACTTGCGTCCGATCGAGATCGTGTCCTTGATAGAGAGCCGGGTCGAATTTCTGGCGGACGGCGGCGCGCCCTGTCATCGACTTGAACCAGAGCAGCGCCTGACGTCCGGGAAGGCGGGCGATATCCGAGAAGTAATTGAGATTGATGAGAGCGGGCGCCGAAAGGATGTCGCCCGCGTCCGCAAGCTCGACGAAGGCGTAATGCGGAAGCCTCGTTTCAACTTCATTGAGTTCGACGACGGTGAGCGTCGGGGCCTTCGTCTTCATCGCTTCTTTCGCGATGAGGTAGTGTAGATTTCGCCCCGTGACGGGAAGCGACAAATTAGCGACGCGGATGCGCCGCCCGGCCGCCTTGCAGTAAGCGGCTTCGATTTCAGGGCCGGAGAGGCCGCCGCCAGTGCGCGAGGTGCCGATCAGCGCGACGTCGATGCGTTCAGGATCGAAATGCAGACGCTCATAGATCCAGTCGGCTTTGCGCGTCGTGCCGGAATTGTGCTCTTGCCAGCGATAATAGTCATTTTGCGGCGCGACGACGCTGACGCCGAGGAGACAGAGCGTCAGCAGCAACGCGGCGAAGACGAACGAGGCGGGTGACAGGGTTCGTTCCATCGCCGCCTCAAAAATTATAGTAGATGAAAACGGCGGGGCGCCAGGCGACGGCGAGACCTGCAAAAAGCATGATCGCAGTTGCTGCAGCCGCCATCGGCGTCGGGCGCAGAATCCTTGCGCCGCGCGGCGTCTCGGGCGGGTAGGGTTGATCCAGCGCCTCGACATATCCGGCGACATCAAGCGCGTTTGGCGCAAAGAGCGCGAGAGACGCCGCGAAGGCCATTAACGCGACGACGTATGGGTCTGGATCGAACAGGCCGGCGGGTTCAACCAATCCGCCGATCACCGCTGTTGCGGCGCTGAGGCCGTCGGCGCGAAAGAAGACCCAGGCGATCATGACGGCGGCGAGGAGAGCTGTCTGTTTTAAAGCGCCGGCGACAGGCCCTTGCATCCGGTCCAGCTGGGGCAGCCACAGACGCGCCGCGTGGTTGGCGGTGATCAGGCTCGCGTGAATGGCGCCCCAGATAACGAAAGTCCACGCAGCGCCGTGCCATATGCCGCCGATCAGCATGGTGAGAAAGATGTTGCGCAGACGGAAAATCTCGCCGCCGCGATTTCCGCCGAGCGGAATGTAGACATAATCGCGCAGGAACGCCGACAACGTCATGTGCCAGCGCCGCCAGAATTCGATGATCGACTTTGAACGGTACGGCGAATTGAAATTGACGGGAAGCCGCACGCCGAGCATCAGGCCGAGCCCGATCGCCATGTCGCAATAGCCTGAGAAATCGAAATAGATCTGCAGCGTGTATCCGACCATCGCCATCCA
>JBBTJH010000019.1:0-21112 GCA_038059555.1 Pseudomonadota bacterium
GGGTGCATGTCGGAGGTGTTGAGATCGTTCTTCTCGTACCAGGTCGCCGTCGGCAGAGCGATGTCGGAATAAACACAGGTCGTCGACATGCGGAAATCGATGGTGACGAGAAGATCGAGTTTTCCTTCCGGCGCCTTGTCATGCCAGACGACATCTTCGGGTTTTTGTCCGCCCGTCGCGCCAAGATCCTTGCCCTGCACGCCATGCGTCGTTCCAAGGAGGTGCTTCAGGAAATATTCGTGGCCCTTCCCCGATGACCCGAGAAGGTTCGACCGCCAGACGAAAAGATTGCGCGGCCAGTTCGCCGGATCGTCGGGATCGTCGCAAGACATTGATAGCCTGCCGGCTTTCAATTCGCGCGCGACATAATCCTTCGCCTCCATGCCGGCGGCGGCGGCGTCCTTGGCGATCTGCAGCGGGTTTTCCTTCAGCTGCGGCGCGGACGGCAACCAGCCCATGCGCTCGGCGCGGACGTTGAAATCGATCAGGCTTCCCGACCATTTCCCCTCCGGCGCGAGCGGTGAAATGATTTCATCGAGGGCGAGCGTCTCATAACGCCACTGATCTGTGTGCGCGTACCAGCAGGAAGTTGAATTCATCTGACGCGGCGGACGCGCCCAGTCGAGCGCGAAAGCGAGCGGCAGCCAGCCCGTCTGCGGGCGGAGTTTTTCCTGACCGACATAATGCGACCAGCCGCCGCCGGATTGCCCGACGCACCCGCACATCACCAGCATATTGATGATGCCGCGGTAATTCATGTCCATGTGGTACCAGTGGTTCAGTCCGGCGCCGACGATGACCATGGATTTGCCGTTGGTCTTTTCCGCGTTGTCGGCGAAGGCGCGCGCGACCGCGATCACCTTGTCGCGCGGAACGCCGGTGATCGCTTCTTGCCACGCTGGCGAATACGGCGCGTCATCGTCGTAGGATTTTGCGGAATTTTTGTCGCCCAAGCCGCGATCGACGCCGTAGTTGGCGACGAAGAGATCGAAGACGCAAGCAACCAGCGCTTCGCCGTCCGCGAGCTGCAGTTTCTTCACCGGCACTTTATGTTCAATGACGTCCGAGTGATCGGTCCCATGGAAATGGTCGTGTTTGCGGTTGCCGAAATAGGGGAACGCGACGGACGCCGCTTCGTCTTCTCGGCCTTTAAGCGTCAGCGCCAGTTTGGTCTCGGCGCCGCCCCCGTCGCGCTCTTCAAGATTCCATTTTCCTTGTTCTCCCCAGCGAAAACCGATGCTGCCGCGCGGGCAAACGATCTGACCGCTATTGGCGTCGATCGCGACGGTCTTCCAGTCGGGGTTGTTTTGTTCGCTGAGCCCGCCGACGAAATCGGAAGCGCGCAAGAGCCGGTCAGGGACCAGCCGCCCGTCCTTGCGAACAAGGCGCACCAGCATCGGCATGTCGGTGTATTTGCGCGCATAATCGAGGAAATACGGCGCCTGACGGTCGATGTAGAATTCCTTGAGGATGACGTGACCGAACGCCATCGCAAGGGCCGCGTCCGTCCCTTGTTTCGGCGACAACCAGACGTCGCCGAATTTCGACGCTTCAGAATAATCGGGAGAAATGACGACGCTCTTTGCGCCCTTGTAGCGAACCTCGGTGTAGAAATGGGCGTCGGGCGTCAGGGTTTGCGGAACGTTCGATCCCCACAGCATGAGGAAACCTGAATTGTACCAGTCGGCGCTTTCCGGAACGTCGGTCTGCTCGCCCCATGTCATCGGCGAGGCCGGCGGCAGATCGCAATACCAGTCGTAAAAACTCATGCAAACGCCGCCAAGGAGCGACAGATAGCGCGACCCCGCCGCATACGAGACCATCGACATCGCCGGGATGGGCGAGAAACCGAACACGCGATCGGGGCCGTATTTCTTCGCTGTGTAGGCGTTGGCTGTCGCAATGAGCTCGTTCGCTTCCTCCCATGTCGCGCGCACGAAACCGCCAAGGCCGCGCTGTTTCACATAGGATGCGCGCTGTGACGGATCCTCGACGATCGAAGTCCAGGCGGCGATCGGCGATTTCGTGGCGCGCGCCTCGCGCCATAGCTTCAAGAGCTGCCCCCTGATCAAGGGATGCTTCAGCCGGTTGCCGCTATAGAGATACCAGGAATAGCTCGCGCCGCGCGAACACCCGCGCGGCTCGTGATTGGGAAGATCGGGGCGCGTGCGCGGGTAATCCGTCTGCTGCGTTTCCCAAGTGACGATGCCCCCCTTTACGTAGATTTTCCAGCTGCAAGAGCCCGTGCAGTTCGCGCCATGCGTGGAGCGGACGATCTTGTCGTGCTGCCAGCGCTTTCTGTAGCTGTCCTCCCACGTCCGGTCGTCCTTGGTGACGACGCCGTGCCCGTTCGAAAATTCGCTGACGCGGTTTTTGAAAAAAGTCAGGCGGTTCAGCAGATGGCTCATGCGGTTTCTCCTTGGGCGAGATTAAGGGACGCAGGCGCTGCGCGGCCGCGCTCGATTTGGTGGAGCAGTCCGCCCTTGCGCGTGTAGACGGCAAAGGTGATCGCCGCACAAAGGACATAGAAAAGCATGAAGCCCATTAAAGCCGCCTGCGGCCCGCCGGTGATATCGATCGAACTGCCGTAAGATTTCGGGATGAAGAAGGCGCCGAACGCGGCGATCGCCGAGGTGAAGCCGATGATCGCGGCGGATTCTTTTTCGGCTTGTTTGAGCTGCGCCGCAGCGTCTAGCTTCGGCATCAGTTTGGGCATTTCCTGCCGCATGATGATCGGGATCATCTGGAAGGTCGATGCGTTGCCGACGCCGGTTGCAAAGAACAGCACCATGAACATCGCGAAGAACCCAACGAAGTTTTTCTCGTCAAGGAAGTAGAGCACGCCGGCGACGCCAACTATCATCAGCAAGAACACCTGGAACGTGACGCGCCCGCCGCCAAATTTGTCGGATATCCAGCCCGTCATCGAGCGCGACAGCGCCCCGACGAGCGGCCCGAGAAACGCAAATTCCAGCGCGTTCACTTCCGGGAACTGCGTTTTGATCAGCAGCGGAAATCCCGCTGAATAGCCGATGAAAGAACCAAAAGTCCCGGTATAGAGGACGCACATGATCCAGTTGTGCCGGCGCTGGAAGATGATCGACTGTTCCGCAAAGGATGCTTTGGCGGAGGCGATGTCATTCATGCCGAACCAGGCGAGCGCCGTTGAAACGATCAGGAACGGTATCCAGATAAACCCGGCGTTTTGCAGCCACAACTGCCCGCCATCCTTGGTCGCTTGCGGCTCGCCGCCGAGCGCGCCGAATACGCCGGCGGTAATGACGAGCGGCACGAGGAACTGCATCGTCGACACGCCGAGATTGCCGAGACCGGCGTTCAAGGCGAGCGCGTTGCCTTTTTCCTTTTTCGGGAAAAAGAACGAAATGTTCGACATCGATGAAGCGAAATTGCCGCCCCCGAAGCCGCAAAGAAGCGCCAGCACCAGGAAGATAAAATACGGCGTTTGCGGATTTTGCACGGCGTAGCCGATGCCGAAAGCCGGTATCATCAATGACGCCGTCGTGAGGGTCGTCCACAGCCGCCCGCCAAAAATCGGCACCATGAATGAGTAGAAGATGCGCAGCATCGCGCCGGAAAGTCCCGGCAACGCCGCAAGCCAGAACAGCTGGTCCGTCGTGTAGGTGAAGCCGATCGCCGGCAGCTTAGCGACGACGACGCTCCAGACCATCCAGACGGCGAAGGCGAGAAGCAGCGCCGGGATCGAAACCCAGAGATTGCGGTTGGCGATTTTGCGGCCCTTCTCGTTCCAGAAGGCCTCATCTTCAGGCCGCCAGTCTTCAATCACCGGCGACATCGCCTTGCCGCGCTCTTTGGTGTGAATTTCCTGCATCTCCGGAAACTCCGGCAGCGCGCCGAGTTCTTTGGAGAACGCCTTGCGTTCCATGTGCAGGATCGAGAAGTGCATCCACAGCAAGGCGACGGCGACAACGAAGAACAGCAGCATGAAGCAGCTGGTCCAGATGCCGGTAAGATCGTTCATCACGCCAAAGAGGATCGGCAGAACGAAACCGCCGAGACCTCCGATCATGCCGACCAGTCCGCCGACCGCGCCGACATGTCCCGGGTAATAGACGGGGATGTGTTTGTAGACGGCCGCCTTGCCGAGCGACATGAAGAAGCCGAGCCCGAAGATCGCCAGAATGAACGGCATGATGCTCATCTCGGTCGAGAAGGCGATCGGACCATTGATGCCGTGAATGACGTAGTCGGTCTTTGGATAAGACAGCATGAAGAGAAACAGCATCGACGCGCCAAAGGTCAGATACATGACCTTGCGCGGCCCGATCTTGTCGGAGAGGTGGCCGCCGTAAATCCGGAAGAGGCTCGCAGGGATCGAATAGAGAGCCGCGACCATGCCGGCGGTCTTGATGTCGAAACCATAGACGCCGACGAGATAGCGCGGCAGCCACAAGGCAAGCGCGACGAACGCGCCGAAGACGAAAAAATAATAAAGCGCAAAACGCCAGACCTGCAGGTTTTTCAACGGCTCAAGCTGGAGCAGCATGCCCTTGCCCTTGGCGCCTGTCTTGCGCCGCTCCACCTGCGCGGGATCGTCTTTGGTGAGCAGAAAGAACAAAAGAGCGATGACGACGAGCGCGCCGGCCCACATTTTGGCGACCGCTTCCCAGCCATACGCGACCATGACGAAGGGCGCGACGAACTTTGTGACCGCCGCGCCGATATTGCCGGCGCCGAAAACGCCAAGCGCCGTCCCCTGTTTTTCGGTCGGGAACCACTTCGACACATAAGCGATGCCGACGGCAAACGAGCCGCCGGCAATGCCGACGCCGAGCGCGGCGAGCAGGAACTGAGGGTAAGTGTGCGCGAAAGTCAGCAAGAACGTCGCCAGCGCCGCCGATAGCATCACCGAGACATAAACCAGCCGCCCGCCATACTGATCGGTCCAGATGCCGAGAACGAGGCGGATCAGCGAGCCCGTCAAGATCGGCGTGCCGATCAGCAAACCAAATTCCGTTTCGCTAAGCCCCAGATCTGCTTTGATCTGTACGCCGATGATCGAAAAAATCGTCCAAACGGCAAAGCACGCGGTAAACGCAAATGTACTCGCCCAGAGCGCGCGTTGGCGTTCCGCAGGCTTTACCGATTCGAGCATTGTCATTCCAGCCATCCGTATTTGGCGCATGAAAAGTCGCGCAAGTGTCGGGCTGGAAATTGATCACCGGGCCATAGCGGAATTTGAGACAGATCAAATACAGGGCGCCGGTAACCTAAAATAACCGCTGAGATTGAAAATTCGCCTCAGTCATTTGTTTTTCATCAGGATGCCTAATCGCCCTCCCTAACCAGCCGCTTGACATTTATCAAGGCGCGGTCAATTTGAGGGCGACCACGCCGCCAGCTAGCCCCGAATCAGCCATGCGCCCCGAAAACCGTAACCAGGTCAAAGAGTTATCGCTTTTCCGGCGGATGTCGGACGAGGCGTTCGACCGCCTGCTCGCCGGCTCCTTTTTCCAGCGCTTTCCGGCGCATGTCGTGTTGATCCGCGAGGGAGACCCCGCAGATTTCCTGCACATAGTCATCGACGGCGGCGTCGAATTGTTCTGCAGCTGGCGCGATCATGAGACGACGATCTCGATTGCGCGGCCGATTTCGACGTTCATCCTCGCGGCCGTCATTAAAGATGCGCCCTATCTGATGTCGGCGCGAACGCTCGAGCCGTCGAGCATCTTGATGATTCCCTCTAAAAATATCCGCCAGGCGATGAGCGACGACAGCGCGTTCTCCCTCGCCATGGTCGAAGAACTCGCCGCCTGTTTTCGCGAGGTCGTCAAAGCGCAGAAAAACCTGAAATTGCGATCAGGCGTCGAACGGCTCGCGAATTATCTTCTTTGGCTCGACGCCGAGCAGCAAAACTCGGGGCGCGTCACCTTGCCGTTTGAAAAAAAGCTGCTGGCGTCCCTCCTTAACATGACGCCCGAAAATCTCTCGCGCGCATTCGCGACATTAAAGCCGTACGGAGTCGCCGTCAGCGCAGCGGAGGTCGAGCTCAAAAACCTCGACGACCTAAGAAGATTCGCAAAACCGACGCCGCTGATCGACGACCCGAAGTGCTAACGAGCGCGGCTCATGGCGGGCGGAAGCTTCTCCAGATGCAGGCTTCTTCGACGAGTTCCCTAGCGCTAATCCGTGCGGTTCGCCGCAAAGGCGATTGAGGCGATACCCTCCTCGTTTATTGACGCAATTTCTGGATATTCGTCTTCGGATTGTTTCCGCTGATCAACTTTTATCCGAACCTATGTTTCGCTCTTGGCTTTTTGCTTGAACTGAGAGAGCCTTCGCGAAATTCCGACTGCGAACCTGATTCGCGAGCTTTGGTCTTGAAGGGGGAGCTTCATGCACAAGATGAAACAATACATAGCCGCTGCGGCAGCGCTTGCGGCGTTGGCTGCATCTCCGGCGCGCGCTGATTCCTACTTTCCGAATATGGAGTGGCAGAAGAGACAGGACGCTGACGCACGGCTGACCGCCTACGGCCCAGATCTACTCGGCGATCAAATTGACCCTCACACAGGATCGATCATCTTCGAACATACTGACATTGTTCTACCGGGCAACTCAGCGCTGGACGTGTCTATCCGGCGTCGCCGGACGCCAGGGTTGCCGTTCAGGGCGAATTCCCAGAATTCGAATACCGTGAATGTCCGGTTTGGCGACTGGGAGCTTTTAGTTCCCCAGATTGAAGTCGTCACGCGCTCGGGCTGGCCGGGATCGCGGTGTACAAGTTTCTTCAGCGCCACAATTCCCGTCACCGTGCCGTCCGCAGGGAATACTTGGGGCGTCAGCCCCCCGGGGCTCAATCCGTGGCAGTACTCTAACGGGGTCATTCTGTCGGTCCCAGGAGCCGGCTCGCAACAAATCCTCGAAACCGGCGGCGGACTGCAATGGCCAGCTGGCGTCAAGCACGTGACGGTGGACGGTTGGTATCTGACCTGCGCGCCGACGCAGGCGAGCGACGGCGGCGAGGCGTTCATCGCACACGCGCCCGATGGCCGACAGTACCGCTTCGACCGATATATTCAGTACGCGTATGACAGTCTTGGAACGGTCGCAACGGGCAAACAGCAGGGTATGACCCGCCAGAAAGCGATGCTGCTAGCGACCGAAGTCACGGACGTGAGCGGAAATTGGGTGCGCTATACTTATGACGCCAGCGCGAGATTGACGCAGATTGCGGCGAACGACGGACGAATTATCAATCTCTCATACGAGAACGCAGGCTATCCGGAGCTGATTACGCGAGTGACCGCCAATGGCCGCAACTGGATATACGCCTATCGCCAAAATCTCGCCAGACTGCCGGATTGGGAGCCGCTTCCCTTGGCCCAGTACGCCAACCAGGTTTTGGCGTCCGTGACGCAGCCCGACGGTCGCGCCTGGGTTTTCGAACTTGATGCAATGACAGTTGATCCCTCATCGGGTGACGCTATCTGCCTAAGCAACGAAACGATGCACGTCACGCATCCTTACGGCGTGACCGGCGAGTTCGAGATCGCCGAGGAATTCCACCGGCAGGCGTACGACAGCGTGATCCCGATCGGCCCTCTTTGCCCGCTCGAACCGGACGCTGGGGGAGGCATTGCCGACCCGCCCCAATTCCGGGTGGCGCGAGCGAAGGTGATGTCGGTCATCCGCAAGTCTCTATCTGGCCCGGGGTTGACTTCCGCCTCCTGGACTTTCGACTACGAGAACGATCCAGGTTCCGGCGCCGCAGGCGATCACACAAATTGGACGGTCGTCACAGAACCCGGCGGAACGCAAATCGCCTACTATCACCGGTGGAAGGCGGAAGCAGTCGCTGGCGGACGTTTGGCGCGTATCGACCGGCGTCAGTCAAGCGGCGCGCTGGCGCTCGATTCGACCGCATATGATTATGTGGCCGAGAACGGCATCGGCGCGACCTACGCCTACAACACCGGTCTTGAATCGCCCTCCATGCTGCAACCGACGCGAACATCTCAAGTCGTCATAACGCGCGACGGCGATACCTATACTACCGTAAACGCCTACGACCACAATTTCTCATCCGCGACCTACAGTTTCGGCTTCCCAACGCAGGTCACTGAATCTTCAAGCACGGCCCCCGGACTGAGCCGTTATACGAATACCTCATACGCGCACAACAAAACGAAATGGGTGCTGGGGCTTCCCAACACGGTCACTCGAAACGGCCTGCTTTTCGACAGCTATGTCTACGACACTCTCGGGCGCATTTCGACCAAGAGTGTGTTCGGTCAGTTAAGGCAGACTTTCACCTATTCGACGGCGAGCGGTCAGCAGGGAACGGTTGCGACCTTCAAGGATTCGCACAATCACATTTACACGCTCTCCAACTGGAAGCGCGGCAAGCCTCAGACGATCGCCTATCCGATCGTTTCGCCGGAAACGGCGGCGCGGCTGTTTACGCGCGTCGTCGATGACAACGGCTGGGTGACCAGCGAAACAGATCGAAACGGCAACCTCTGGGGTTTCTCCTACAACACTATGGGTTGGATGACGCTCGTCGATCGGCCGAGCGTCTGGAACGACACGACGACCACCTATTCAGGCCTCTCAAGCGGTGCGAGCGCCGTCTCTACGCAAGGCGCGAAGCAGACGACGATCAGCTATGACAGCTATTTGCGGCCGACGCTCGTCAAGACGGAAGCGACGGACGCTTCGGCGACGACGACGACTTACCTCAGAACCGCATATGACGGGCTCGGGCGAACAATTTTTCAATCCTGGCCGTCAGCTTTGGCGACGCCGACCGATGGCGTGACAACAACCTATGACGCGCTGTCGCGGCCGATACGGGTCGAGGAAAACGTCTTCCCCAATTTTGCGACCAGAACCGCTTACCAGTCCGGCGGCGTCACCGTCGTCACCCAGGAAACGGAACTCGGCGACGTCCCGGTGACGACGACCTCGCGCGCCTTTGGCGACCCTGCAAGCGCCGAGCCGATGACCATCGTCGACGCCCTTGGCGCAACGACGACAATGACGCGCGACATTCATGGCAATGTGCTGACCCTCGCGCAGTCTGGAACGCAGAACGGCTTTACGGCGTCGGTCACGCGCCAGTTCTGGTATGATTCCAAATTGCGCCTCTGCCGCCACCGGGCGCCGGAATTCGGCGATGAGGCGTTCGTCTATGACAGCGAAGACCTGCTCACCCAGTCGGGGCGCGGCGTTACGGCCGCGACCGGTTGCCTCACCTCGATTCCGACCGCGCAGCGGATCACGAAAGCCTATGACGCGGTTCACCGCGAGGCGAGCGCGACCTTCCCGACCTGCACATTGGGCTACACCAAGGCCTATGACGGCAACGGAAACTTGACGTCCGTCGCACGCGGCGGCGCCGGGACATGGACCTACGCTTATAACGAGCTCGACAAGATCGCCCAGGAAAAGCTCGTCTATTCGACGCAAACCTATCAGTTCGATTACGGCTTCACGCTGAATGGCGATCTCAACCAGCGCCTCAACAACAATTCCGGCGCCAATCTCTTTTTCGACGCCAACGCGTTAGGTCAGCCCCGGGCGATACGCCAAGGGACATCGAGCTATGTCTCAACTGTTGACTATCACCCGAACGGATTGATTTATCACGCCAACTACCTCAACGGCCAGATCCTGTCGCAAACGCTGAACGCGCGCCAGAAGCCCTATGAGCTGAAGACCGCGAAGGCGGGGGGCGACGTCGCGGTGTGGCTGACTTACGGCTATAACAAGCGCGGCCTCATCGACAGCGTCATCGACAGCGCGGTCGCGGGCGAGAACCGCTCTTTCACTTATGACAAGAACGGGCGGCTCGTCTCCTCAACGGGGCCGTGGGGCGCGGGGAGCTATGTCTATGACGCGCTCTCCAATATCCGTACGCGCAATGACGGGACCCAGACGGCGACGATCGCCTACGCCTCGGCGAACCGCGTCACCTCGGCGACGGTGAACGGCGCCGCGCGGAGCTTCACCTATGACGCGCGCGGCAATGTCGCAAATAACGGCCCGACGACGTTCACCTACGACCACGCTAACCAGCCGGTGACGGTGACCGGGGCTGGCGCGGCGACTTATATCTATGACGGCAACTTCAAGCGCATGAAGGAAGTGCGGGGCGGCAAGACGATCTACAATATCTATTCCCGCGTCACCGGCGGCCTCATCTACCGCGACGAGGTGACGGACGGGATCAAGACCGACTACGCCAGCGCCGGCGGGGCGGCGATCCGCCTGATCAAGACCGGCACGGGCTCTGCCGTTCCCGACTACTCGCATTTCGACTCGCAAGGCTCCGTCGTCGCGGACACGAGAACGCTTGGGCAAGTCCTCTGGCGCGAGAGCTACGAGCCGTTCGGGCGCACAAGGATCAACGCGGCCGCGAACGACAACGACACCGGCTACACCGGCCATCTGAAAGACAAGGACAGCGGCCTCCAATACATGCAGGCCCGCTATTACGACCCCCTGATCGGACGCTTCTACTCAACCGACCCCATCGGCTATCAGGACCAGCTGAATTTGTATGCGTATGTCGGGAACGATCCGGTGAATATGACGGACCCGACGGGGGAGTTCGCGAACATCCTAATAGGCGGTATTGGCGGTGCCTTAGTTGGCGCTGCGATTGAGACTGTCGCGCAGGTAGCAGGTGGGAAAGGCTCACTTGGCGATCGGCTTGCGGCGGTTGATGGCGCTGCAGTCGGAAGAGCGGCGCTGGTTGGTGCGGCAGCCGGCGCACTAGGACCGGCAGGCGGTGCAGCAATCAGGGCTGCCACGGTTGGTAAAGCAGCCGCATCGGCCTCAAAAGTTTCAGCCGCGATCCCGTCCGGGAAAGCGTTGGTGACCGCGACCGATACAGCGGCGGACATCGTCGGCCAACCGGTGCTCGGCGCTGTCGATGCTGCGCTTAAGGGCGACGATGCGGGCGTCGGAGCAGTTGGCGGTGTCGGCGCGGCCGGCGCAGGCGTTTCAGTGGATGCAGCAACTTCGGGTCAACCTGCGACACCTCGTGCCGCCGGTGCGCGTGGAACCGCTGTTGCGGCGGGGAAAGCCCTTGTAACGTCGGCAATCAAATCTGTGGTGACGACTGCGGGCTCCGAAGGCGCTAAAGCTGCCCCACCACGCGACGATGACGTAAGAAACTAGGTGGATCTGAGGAGAAGCTTTGTGCGGCTGTTAGTCGTTCTAATCATCGTCTTCATTCTGCCGGTCGCGTTTATGTGGATGCGATATCCAGATAGCCCGCACACAATCGAAGCAACGGCTGCCGGGTTGGTCGGATTCTTGTTTGTTCTCATCTGGTCGTTTGTTGGCAGAAAAAGGTAACCGGCATCAACGGCAAGAGAAAAGGACTGGTGCATCGGTGATGCTAAGTCCTTGTCTGCACGTCGATTCAGGTGGCACCATCCGTGTGCGGAGTGGTGCCATTTTGGTGCATGGATGTGCATGGGGAATTTACGCCGATAAGGGGCGTGCGCTGACGGTCTGCAACCGCTGAGGCTGCGTGCGCCCTGATCATTTTTAGAGCTGCAATTGGCTTCGCTTTGCCGCTGAAGGGGTTATCTTCGCGGCCGGGTTGCTTGCGAATTGTCCCGCCCAATCGCTGAGCAATGGCGCTTCGCGCCGTCTTTGGCGACGGGGAATTACGGCGACCGCTCCCTGAATTGACACTAGCGTTTGCCATTGGCTCGCCTCGCCCGTTTCATAACTCCCGGCGCGCCCCACCACGTCACGCAGCGCGGAAACGCCCGACGGCGGACGTTTTTCAATGACGACGACGCGCTCTAACGCGAGCGCTTGAGAGGCTCGCGCATCAATCGACAACGCGCGGCGCTTTCGCTCCCCCGTTTACGGGGAGCTGTTCGCGATGCGGCCTCTGGGGGCTCTTTCCGCGGGCGCCGTTGCTTGTGACCTCGGCCCTTCGGGCTGCGCCCCCTCGCGCGAACGCGCGCCTCAAAAAAATCGCGCCCTTCGGCGCGGCGCGGGGGTTTTTGACCCTCTCAATGGTGTTCCCGCTATTCCCTGACCGATCGGTCGGCGAATGCAATCTGGCGGCGAAAAATTCGCGCTGGGCGGGAGGGATGTTGCGATTGGGTTGAGGAGATGATGACGTAGCGGGCCAAATCCCCTCACCCGCTCGCGCTTCGCGCTCGCTGGCGTCGATTGGGGCCCATGCCCCAATCAACCCCGAGGGAGAGGCGAAGAAAGAAAGTTGCGGCGGTCCCAGCCTCTCCCTCGGGAGAGGCCAGCATCGCGAAGCGATGCGGGTGAGGGGTCGTCATTCGATTGGTAGAATAAAATTTGCCGCTATAAACGAGTAATCGTTCAACGATCTGTTTGTAAGCGGATGAATTCGCCTTTTAGGGGAAACCTCTTTCGCAAATACCCCAAAATCGCTGCTTGAACCGGCAGAGGAAATCCCCATCTCCACTCTTGATGATATGAAGGGCGGCCTTCGGGCCGCTCTTGGCTCTTTGACAATCTGGCAAGTCGCGGCGGGCCGGTCTTTTTTGCTGACCGTCGCAAGGGAAATGAGAAGCCTCGCGGCTTTCATTCCAGACATGGCGAACGCGCATGCATTCGCGCGGGCGATAAGCGAGCGCGTCTCGCGCGCGCCCTCCACGGGTCAGAGAATTTCCGATGAGATCGATTTGGTCTCAGAAAAAAGGCGCCCCAATCCACGAGGCAAAAGGCGCCCAAATCGACGGCGAATTTTTCCGGGCGTTAGCGCCGCTCTCCCGCAGCCTTCCTCGCCAAAGGCGAACCGGTTCCATCTTTTGCAGGAGACTGGCGCACCGGAGCGGGTGAGAAGAGGTTATGGACGGCAGGGATACGGAGGGAGGCGAGTTTACCGACGGCGGGCTTTGCGGGGCCTGAATAAAAGCAACAGCCTCCAGATTAAAACCAGAACCATCAACCCTGCGGCGAAAGCGATGAGGTAGCCGTGTTTCAGGAGGATTCGCACCGTCGCATACAAGCGGTCAATCGATTCGAGGGACTTGGCGTTCGGCAGGGGGCCTGCGTGAATTTCGTCGCCAATGAGCAGCGTGCTCGCGCTGGACGGGGTGAATTTCGGCCAGTGAGGCAATTCTTCGCCGTTCGGATCGCCGGTTTTTGCAAAGTTCGTCCAATAGGATGCGAGTGTCTCGGAAAGGCGGATGTCGCCCTCCGTCCAGTCGCCGGAAATGAGATCTGGATGGTTGAACACATAGGCCATCTCGGCGCCATGGGTCGCGCCTTCTTCGCCCGGCGGCACGTGCGAGAAGCGATAAAAATACGCGCCGCGCTGCGTGCGGGAGGAAAGCCGGCCCCACGTCCACATGTTCCAGCCGAAACGCATGTCGCTTTCGAAGGCGATGAAAGCGGCTCGCGCGCTTTTGTCGTCGAGAGCGGCTTTCGGTCCGATCAGCGATACGATGAACGGCGGGAAGTCGCGCTTCAACTCGTCCGCCATATTGGCGGCGGTAATCTCGCGGCCGGACATGAAATAGAGCCCTTCTCCTTCGTTCGACCCGACAAGCACATCGACGTCATTTTGCCGATGATTTGCAAATGTCTCGTAGGGCGTCTCTACGAGGAAATAACCGTCGATAGTTGGCTGGGGATTAAATCGCTGCGCGACAATCTCGGACGCAGGCAGCGCCCGAAGCTCTTCGATGGACTGCGCGTTAAGCTTTGCTGCGAAGGCGGCGCCGATTTGTTCCGCGCCGGCAAGGCGGAACTCTGGCGCTGCGTCCAGCGGTTCGAACAATCCGCCGCTTTGACCGATCGCGCGTTGAAACAGGTTTTTCGCCAGAGGCGAAGCGATCAGCGCGCTGATCGATATCGCCCCAGAAGACTGCCCGAAAACTGTAACGTTTTCTGGATCGCCGCCGAACGCCGCGATGTTCTCCTTCACCCAGCTTAAAGCTGCAAGTTGATCGAGGTGTCCGTAGTTACCTGAAACCTTCTGAGGAGATTCGCTCGACAGATCCGGATGCGCGAGAAAACCCAAGGCGCCGAGACGATAATTGAAAGTCACGATAATAACGCCGCGCCGCGAGAGCGCGTCGCCAGCATAGAGCGGCGTCGAACCGGTCCCGTTGAGAAGTCCTCCGCCGTAAATCCAAACCATGACCGGCAGCTTCGCCTGAGAGCTGGCGTGTGCGGGCGTCCAGATGTTCAGATAGAGGCAATCTTCATTCATCGGCTCGGGCGGCGCGTTTTCCGGGTATGCGCCTGGCTGCAGGCAAATCGGCGAGAACCGGTCGGCGCTTTTGACGCCGGACCAGGGCGCTGGCGGTTCGGGCGCGCGCCAACGGCGCGGGCCGACGGGCGCTGCGGCAAATGGAATTCCTTTGAATACGACCGAACCGCTCTCCTCGATGCCCTCGATCAGGCCGCTTTGCGTGCGAACAGACGCAGCAGAAACTGCGCCAGAGTAAAAGACGGCGCACGCGAATATGGCTGCCGCGCCGAAGCGCGCTGTCATGCGAGAGATGCAGGTGAGTATTGTCATCGAGGTTCCTCAGCTTCAGCGGAGCTTGTAAAAAAACAAGAACGTAGATCCAGTGAGGCGCTCACACGTGAGATTAACGCGCCAATTTCCCTTTGCCAAAAAGCTTATTCTCCATGGCTTCTCCATCTTATTTTCGCTCGCCCAACATGGTCAGAATGAGCGCCGCCGCGTCAATTGCGAGCAGCGCGCCCATAATATGCCACGACGTCGGCGACCCGGTTGCGGCGGCGAGCGTCTCGGCGACATAAGCCGCCATAAGGAGTGGAATCGCAAAAGCTGCTGCAAGAGCGATCGCCGATACTTTGTCTCCGTAGCGGATCGTCGTCAAAGCGACGAACCCGCCAAGCGCTCCCAAAGAGCCGGAGGCGCCGCCGATAAGTTTCATCAGGGCGAAATAAAGCGGCCGGACCGCCTCCAGTGATTCCTTCGGGACGGCCGCCGCGTGAAACCACAGCAAATCGCGTACCGACGAATAAAGCGCGCCGAAGGCGATCATGAAACAACTGAGCGCGACAAAGAGTGCGACGCCGGAGATACGAAATATGTTTCGCATGAGAACTCCTTTTTCGGTGTGGGCAACCAAGAATTGGCGAAAGCCTAACGCCGCGCGGAGGCCAGCGCTCATGCCGGATCGCTATTTCATCGATGCGAAAGGGGAATGTTGAAAGCGCGCCGCCTCGCATCGATCCGATGCAGTTTCGGCATTTCCTTTCCTGTCGCGAGTGACCGAGGGTCCCTGATAGCCGCCAAAAGGCGCCGTGAGCGCGCCGGGTAAGAGGAGCCCTTTATGGACATCATGGAAAAAAGCCGACCAACAATGAAAGCTGCAGAAAAGCGGCCTCTGGAAGGGCGGGTCGCCCTCGTCACAGGTTCGACCAGCGGCATCGGCCTTGGCATCGCCGAGCGCCTCGCGGCTGACGGCGCCGGCATCGTACTCAACGGGTTTGGCGACCCGCGCGACGTTGAAATGACGCGGGACCGGATCGCCATCGAAAACAGCGTGCCGGTCGCCTATTCGAACGCCGATCTGTCCCAGCCTGCGGCGGTCCTAGACATGATCGCGTTCGCCGCCGAAGCGGTCGGAGAGATCGATATTCTAATCAATAATGCCGGCATCCAGCATGTCGCGCCGATTGAAAATTTTCCGATGGCGAAATGGGATGCGATCATCGCCATTAACCTTTCGTCGGCGTTTCACGCCGTGCGCGCCACTTTGCCAGGCATGAAAAAACGAGGCTGGGGCCGCATCGTCAATATCGCCTCCGCACACGGACTTGTCGCTTCGCCCTTCAAGTCGGCCTATGTGGCGGCCAAGCACGGCATTGTCGGCCTTTCCAAAGTGATCGCGCTGGAGACGGCGCAGGCCGGCATTACCTGCAATACGATTTGCCCCGGTTACGTGTGGACGCCGCTCGTTGAAAAACAGATCGAGGATCAAGCACGCACGCACGCCATCCCTCGAGAGAAAGTCATCACGGATGTCCTTTTAAAAGCGCAGCCAAACAAGCGCTTTGCGCAAACGAGCGAAATCGGCGCGCTGACAGCGTTCCTCTGTTCGGAAAGCGCGGCGTCAATCACCGGCGCCTCCATCCCGGTCGATGGCGGATGGACCGCGCAATGACCGAGCATCATCACCATCACAAGGTCAAGGAAACCGCCTCGATCAAGCGCATTCGTAAGGCGAACGCCGGCGTCAAAACCGTCAACCTAGCTTTGCAGGGCGGCGGCGCTCATGGCGCCTTCGGATGGGGCGTTCTTGACCGCCTCTTGGAAGAAGAGAGCCTTTCGTTTGAAGGCGTCAGCGCGACCAGCGCCGGCGCGATGAATGCGGCGCTTCTTGCCTATGGGCTCGCCTCTGGCGGACGCGGCGGCGCGAAATCCGTGCTCGAAAACTTCTGGAGAAAGATCGCCGATAGCGCGATGTTCAGCCCGCTTCAGCCGACGCTGATCGACCGGATGATGCACAATCATTCGCTCGAAATGTCGCCCGCCTTCATGATGATGGACATCATGACGCGTGTATTCTCGCCTTATGAGACTAACCCTTTCAACTACAATCCACTCCGAAAGACGCTCGAACAAATTGTCGATTTCGAGAAATTGCGCGCGGAAAGTCCGATCCGGCTCTTCCTCTCGGCGACCAATGTGCGCGAGGGCAAGGTCCGCGTGTTCAAGAACGACGAGATCACGGCGGATGCGGTGTTGGCTTCCGCTTGTCTTCCGTTCATGTTTCAGGCGGTTGAAATCGAAGGCGAGCCCTATTGGGACGGCGGCTATATGGGTAATCCGGCGCTCTTCCCGCTGATCTACGAATGCGACAGCCAGGACATCGTCGTCGTCCATATTAATCCCATCATGCGCTCGGAAACGCCGAAAACCGCGCGCGACATTCTCAATCGCATCAATGAAATCAGTTTTAACTCCTCGCTGATGCGCGAAATGCGGGCTATCAGTTTTGTCACCAAGCTGATTGACGACGAAACCGTTCCGGACGGGAGGATGAAACGAATGTTCATCCATTCAATTGAAAATGAGGACTTCATGCGCAAGCTCGGCGTTTCGAGCAAATTGAACCCGGATTGGGAATTCCTGACGCATCTGAGGGATGTCGGGCGTGAAAGCGCGCAAATCTGGCTTGACGCAAATTACGATGACATCGGCAAACGATCGACCGTCGATATCGCCGGGAAATATTTGTGAGGCCGTGACTTCAACCCTGATGTCGCTCTTCTCATCGCCGCCGGCGCCGGCGCGCATTCGCGCCGCCGTCGATCTCTATGAGGCGCAAAGCGAGCGCATTGTCGGCTGGGTTCAGCTCGCAGGCGTCGCTGTCTTCGCCTCGCTTTATGCCGTCACTTTTTTCACATTCGACGTTCATCACGCCATCGAGCCCGTGCCGGTCGCGCTCGCACTTTATGGCGCTTTCACTCTCTGGCGCGTGAGAGCCGCACACAAAGGGCGGCTGACGAAATTTCAGCAATATGCTTCAGCAGCGGTCGATATTCTCGTCCTCGTCGCGCTGATCGCCTCCTTTCCCTATCAATATGAAGAGCCCGCAGCGCTGTATCTGAAAGCGCCGACGCTCTTTTATGTTTTCATCCTCATTGGCTTGCGGGCGCTTCGGTTTGATCCGGGTCAGGTTCTGTTCACGGGGGTTCTTGCAGCCGCCGGCTGGGCCGGTTTGACGTTGGCGGCCGCTTTACAAGGCGCCGAGCTGACCGGAGACTATCGTGACTACATGCAGTCTTTGTCGCTGCTTCCAGGCGCCGAGCTTGAAAAGATCGCAGCGATCCTCGCGACCACCGGCATTCTCGCGCTCGGGGTCGATCGCGCTCGCGGGCTGCTTTTTCGAACGGCGACTGAGGAAGCAGCGAGCGCCGATCTCTCGAAGTTTGTCGGGCGCGACGCCGCCGACCGGATCAGAGCGTCGAGCGAGGGGATCAAGGCCGGCGATGGCGAGCTACGGCGCGCCGCGATCATGTTCATCGATTTGCGCGGGTTTACGAGGGTTGCGAAAAACCTGCCGCCGCGCGAAGTAATAGGCCTCCTCAAAGAGTACCAATCAAGACTGGTGCCGGTCATTCAGCGCGGCGGCGGATCGATCGACAAGTTTCTCGGCGACGGAATTCTGGTGAGCTTTGGCGCCGCGAACACGACGGACAAAGAATGTGCAGAGGCGGTAGAAACATCGCTAGCGGCGATTGCGGAAATCGATCGCTGGCGGATGGACCGGCAGGCCTTGGGGCAAGCTCCGCTTGACGCCGGCATCGCCCTTGCGGCTGGCGACGTCCTCTACGGCGCAATAGGTCATGGGGACCGGCTTGAATACACAGTGATCGGCGACGCGGTGAACCTTGCCGCGAAGCTTGAAAAACACGCAAAACGAGAACACGCCCGGGTGATCGCAACCGCTGACATCGTGAGCCGCGCCGGCGCGCAAGGAAGCGCGAGGCGAGCCGAACGGACGATCGCCGCCGCCGCCGTCGACGGCGTTTCCGCCCCGATTGATCTGGCTGTCTTCGCCTGAGGCGTCCTTTATCGATCCCATGACGAAAGCGCATTTCCCAGGGCCTCGCCCGGAAGGTAAATTCAGCAATGAGAACGGAGAGAGAGCCTCATGACGCATGCCGCAAAAACGACCCTTCAAACGCAACCGACTGGAATCGCCCGCTGGAGCGCCCACGCTCTGACGCTTTTTATCGCGGCGGTCTTCCTGGACTCGCTGCAGTTCAAGTTTACGGACGCGCCCAAAACCCAGATTATATTTGGCGATCTTAACAGCTGGGCGGCGAGCCTCGGCGCGCCAGGCCTCTTCGCGCATGGCGGGGTATTCAGCCAGTATGTCATCGGCAGCGCCGAGCTTCTCGCCTCGGCCATCCTGATCGCGACGATGCTCGTAAAGCCCTATCGGTTCCTGCAACCGGCGGGCGCGCTGCTTGCAATCGCCATCATGTCGGGCGCCATAAGCTTTCACTTGTTCACCCCGCTCGGCGTCAATGTCGACAATGACGGCGGATCGCTCTTTTTCACTGCCTGCGGGGTTTGGATCGGCTCATGGGCGCTGCTTTTTCTGCGCCGCCATGAGCTCGGCCAATTTCTAAAGCGGCTCGGCGCGTTCTTCGCGCCGGCCGCACGGTGACGACGATGTCTGCGACCGCCGCCATGAAGAGCGATCCAAAAAAGCGAGCGCAGATCGTCGTCGTCGGCGCGGGGTTTGCGGGCCTATCGGCCGTGAAGGCCCTTGCAAAGACCGACGCCGATGTGACCTTGATCGACCGGCGCAACCATCATCTTTTTCAGCCTCTCCTCTATCAAGTTGCAACCGCCGCCTTGGCGCCGAACCAGATTGCTAGCCCCATCCGCTCGATTGTCCGCCGGCAGCGCAATACCTCCGTCATTCTCGAAGAAGCGCTTGGGATTGACCGCGAGGCGCGTGAAGTGATCCTGCGCGATCGCGCTATTCCTTATGATTTTCTGGTGCTGGCGACCGGCGCGCGTCACGCCTATTTCGGGAATGACACTTGGGAAGATCACGCGCCCGGACTGAAAGCGCTGGAGGATGCAAATGCGATCCGCGAAAACATTCTCCTCGCGTTTGAACGCGCGGAACTGGCCCCGTCAGGTCCCGTGCGAGATCAGGCGCTCACTTTCGTCATCGTCGGCGGCGGGCCGACAGGCGTCGAGCTTGCGGGCGCGATTGCGGAACTTTCCAAACGGGCGCTCGCCTGCGATTTCCGTCACACAAGGTGCAGCGATCCGCATGTCATCTTGATTGAAGCTGGGCAGCGCTTGCTCCCGAGCTTTTCACCTAAGATTTCTCTTTATGCGCTAGAGTCCCTCATGAAGCGCGGCGTTGACGTTCGGCTTGGAACGCCGGTCTCCGAAATTGCCGAAAAGCGCCTTGCGGTCGGCGATGAGACCATCAACGCCGACACCATCATCTGGGCGGCGGGCGTTCGCGCCTCCCCGGTCGCAGAATGGCTCGGCTCAAAAAAGGATCGCGCCGGCCGCGCCGAAGTTCGCGACAATCTTTCAATCGAAAATGCGCCGGAAATATTTGTGATCGGCGATACCGCGAGCGCTGCCTCCCCGGACGGCAAACAAGTTCCGGGGCTTGCGCCAGCGGCAAAACAACAAGGCGCTTATGTCGGGGAGGTGATCGCAAACCGCCTCGCCGGAAAGCCGGCGCCGCCGCCCTTTCGGTACATGGATTTTGGCTCGCTCGCGACGATCGGGCGCAACGATGCTGTCGCTGAATTCGGCGGCGTAAAGCTCACCGGCTTTCTCGCCTGGCTCTTCTGGTGCGTTATTCACATCTATTTCCTGATCGGATTTCGCAACCGCATTCTCGTGACGCTCGACTGGATGTGGTCCTATGTGACGCTCGAGCGCGGCGCGCGGCTGATCACTGAATCGGTCGGGAGCGAGGAAGGGGCGCCGGCCGCCGCTTCACGGCTGATGCCCATCGCTGCAGAATGACATCGTTCGCCGAAATCAGGTTTCACGGCGTGCGTGGAAGCGCTCCTGCTAGCGGCGCCGACTATTCTCTGTTCGGCGGCGATACGCCGAGCATCGAGATCGCTTTTGGCGACGCGCGGATCTTTATCGACGCTGGAAGCGGTCTTAAAAACGTCGAGGTGACGCCGGACTTTCCGGACGATTTCGATTTGATCCTCAGCCACTATCATTACGATCATCTGATTGGGCTTCCTTTTTTTGAACCCGCCTGGATGAAAAACGGACGGCTGCGGATTTTCGCGCCGCGATTTGGCGACGACGATCCGGCGCTCATCCTCAACACGCTGTTCACAACGCCCTTTTGCCCGGTGCGGCTCGACGATCTGAGGCCGCACGTCGAAATCATTCCCTACCGGCCTGGCGACGTATTTCCGGCTAGCGGCGGCGCGATGATTACAACGTCGGCTGTAAATCATCCGGGCGGCTGTGCGGCGATCAGGGTAGAACTTCACGACGGCGACGTCGTGTACGCGAGCGACGCCGAAATCGGTGACGATCGCGATGCGGCGTCCCTTGCGGCCTTTGCGAAGGACGCGCGTCTCTTCATCGCCGACGCGATGAACGACGAGGCGGACG
>JBBTJH010000020.1:0-8728 GCA_038059555.1 Pseudomonadota bacterium
GCGCGCCCGCGAATGCGCCGGTTGTAGGCGATCTGGCGCGCGCCGAAATCGGGCGTTGCAAAAGGATCTTTCCACGGACCGACGCCGGGCGCAGGGACAGCATCCCAATAATCGACATGCCAGGTGAGAGCGACAATGTCGGGCCGCAAGGAAAGAGCTTGAAGGACGCCGGTCGCCGGCGGGCTTTTGGCGCACGCTTGAGAGAGGAAGGTTTCAACGACGACGGGTCGTTGCGAATAAAGGGCGCGGGTGATGACCGGCGGGGCGTCCGAGGTTTGCGCCAAGGCGCAGCCACCGAGAATGGCGACGCTGCTGGCAGCGCCCGCGAAAAACCTGACCGACAACACCATGAGCCTTACGCCGTTGCGAGGACCAAAATGGCGAAAATCCGCTCGCCAATCAATGCGGTTGGGGTCAATTCGCCGCGAGCCGCGCTCACATTTTGGGGGCTGGCGAAATTCCCGGGGAGAGGTTCCTTCAAATTGTTGCAAGCCCTCGCCCGGCGCCGCATAGATGCGCGCCTTTTTGAGAGGATGGCGAAAAACATGGGCGAACGCGCGGACGCCGGGGATCCGACGACGGGCGCTTCCGGGCGGAAGGTCCACGTCAAAACCTACGGCTGTCAGATGAACGTCTATGACAGCGAGCGCATGGTCTCCTTGCTGCGCCCTCTTGGTTATCGCCCGGTCGAGGATGCTTCGGACGCCGATCTGGTCATCCTCAACACCTGTCATATCCGGGAAAAGGCGGCTGAAAAGCTCTATTCCGATCTCGGCCGGCTGCGCGAGACGCGGCAGGCCCGTATCGACGCCGGCGGCGGCGCGAGGACGGTCGCGGGCGCGGGCTGCGTCGCGCAAGCTGAAGGCGCCGAAGTTTCGGCGCGCGCCGACATCGTCGATATCGTTGTCGGGCCGCAGGCCTATCACCGCCTCCCTGAAATGATTGCGCGGGCTGAGCGCGGCCGGGGCCGCGCGCTCGATACGGATTTCGCGGTCGAAGAAAAATTCGACGCGCTGGCGAAGAACCGCGAAGCCGACGGGGTCACGGCCTACGTCACCGTGCAGGAAGGGTGCGACAAGTTCTGCACGTTTTGCGTCGTTCCCTACACGCGCGGCGTCGAGGTCTCGCGCAAGGCCGACGCGATCATCGCCGAGACGAGATCGCTCGCCGCGCAGGGCGTTCGTGAAGTGACGCTTCTCGGCCAGAATGTGAACGCCTGGGCCTCGGCCCCGCCCGCGTCCGGGTTTGGCGTTGCGGCGCGCGCCGACGGCCTTTGGGGCCTTGGCGAGCTTGCTCGCGCGATCGCGAAAATCGACGGGATCGCCCGCATCCGCTTTATGACCTCGCACCCCCGCGACATGGATGAGGGGCTGATCGCGGCGCTCGGCGAGGAAGAAAAGCTGATGCCTTTTTTGCACCTGCCGGTGCAATCGGGGTCGGATCGCATTCTGGACGCCATGAACCGCGGCCATACCGGGGACGACTATCTCGCCCTCGTTGAAAAAATCCGCGCCGCCCGGCCCGGCATCGCCCTTTCCGGCGACTTCATCATTGGTTTCCCAGGCGAAACGGATGAGGATTTTGAAGCGACATTGGCCCTGACTAGGGCCGTCGGCTACGCTTCCGCCTTCTCCTTCAAATATTCGCGCCGGCCGGGAACGCCGGCGGCCGTCATGGGCAAACAGATCGGCGAGGCCGAGAAAGACCGCCGCCTCGAGGCGCTCCAAGCGCTCCTGAAAGACCAGCGGGACGCCTTTTGCGACAGCCTTCTCGGGCGGACGCTCCCGATCCTCTTTGAACGGCCGGGCCGCCTGCCGGGTCAGCTGATCGGCAAGACCCCTTATTTGCAAAGCCTTCACGCCTATGCCCCAACATCCATGATAGGAACGATTGCGCCGGTGCGGGTGGCGAAAGTGACGCCGAACGCTCTTGCCGGCGAGTGGGCGGTCGAGCCTGAGGAAGGGCGCCGCGCCGAACTGAAGGCAGGGGATGCAAAAACGCCGCGTGTCTGAACAACCGCCCTCGCTGACGCCGGACCGGCAAAGCGCCGACCAGCTCTCCTTCGACGACAATCTCCATGTCGCAAGTCTTTCGGGCGAACACGACGCGCATCTCCAGATCATCGAAAAAGCCTTCGGCGTCCGCATCGACCCGCGCGGCAATGTCTTGAACATTTCAGGCCCTCCCGCCGCGCGCGCGGAAGCTGCCGCCGTGCTGCGCCGTCTTTATGAGCGTGTGCGCGCCGGCCATCAGATCGCGTCTGACGATGTGCGCGCGGCGGCAAAGCTCTCGTCGGCGGCCGATGAAGCGGCCGCGCCGCCCGGCGTTTCGATCAAGACGCCCAAGCGCTTCATCAGCCCGCGAACCAATGCGCAGCGCGCGTATATGGACGCGCTGGCGCGGGCCGATCTCAATTTCGGCGTCGGCCCCGCCGGCACGGGCAAAACCTATATCGCCGTCGCCCATGCGGTCGGGCTTTATCTTTCCGGCAAGGTCGAGCGCATTATCCTGTCGCGTCCGGCGCTCGAAGCGGGCGAGCGCATCGGCTTTCTGCCGGGCGACATGAAGGAAAAAGTCGATCCCTATCTCCGCCCGCTCTATGATGCGCTCGGCGACATGCTGCACCCCGATTACGTTGAACGCCGCATCACGGCGGGCGAATTTGAAATCGCCCCGCTCGCCTTTATGCGCGGGCGAACGCTGGCCCGCGCGGCCGTCATTCTCGACGAAGCGCAAAACGCCACCGTCGCGCAGACGAAAATGTTTCTGACGCGCCTTGGCGAGGGCGCGCATATGACGCTGACCGGCGATCCATCGCAGAGCGATCTTCCCTCCGGCGAAGTTTCGGGCCTCGCCGATGCGGTAAGGCTGCTCGACGGCGTTGAGGGCGTCGCGGTTTCGCGCTTCACCGCCGCCGATGTCGTTCGCCATCCGCTTGTCGGGCGCATCATTGACGCTTATGACGCGCGGGATGCGGCGAAGCGGCGGTGATAGACGCCGCCCTCGCGCATTGATCCGCTCATCCCCGCGAAAGCGGGGATCCACCGACCGGCGGCGAAATGGATTCCCGCTTTCGCGGGAATGGACGGGGAAGTTATTGCAGATCGGGTGCGCAGCGACATGAAGGAGAAGGTCATCCCGCCCGCAGCGTCCGACTTCGACGTCATTATCGACGATGACCGCTGGGCCGATGCGCTCTCCGGCGCTGAGGCGTTCGCCGGAAAATGCCGGATCGCGGCCGCCGGAGTTGAGCCGCGCCTCCTCTCGGGCGCGGCGCTCCTCCTCGCGGATGACGCGGCGCTTCAGGATCTGAACCGGCGGTTTCGCGGCTTCGACAAGCCGACAAATGTTCTCTCTTTTCCGGCTGGCGGGGCAAGCGTTGGGTTTCTCGGCGACATTGCGATCGCGTTCGAAACCTGCGCCCGCGAGGCCGAGGCGCAAGGGATCGCCTTTCGCGATCACGCCGCGCATCTTATAGTGCACGGGCTTCTTCACCTCGCGGGGTTCGACCACGAAGAGGAGAGGGAAGCGGAACGGATGGAAAGCCTTGAAACCGCAATTCTGGCGCAGCTTGGAATACAAGACCCCTATGAGCGCGACGACGACGCCGGGCGTAGTTGAATGAGCGTCGCCGACGATAGCGCGAAGGACGCCGGCGACGACGAAAGCCGCGAGCCCGAAAGTTTCTTCGACCGGCTGAAAGGCCTCTTCAACCGCAATGGCGATTTCGGCGATTCGCTCGACGCGGACACCCGTGAAGCCGCGATGCGCTTGCCGCGCGCGCGCCGCGAGATGATCGAGCGCGTCATCGCCTTCGACGAAAAGCGCGTCGCCGACGTGATGGCGCCGCGCGCCGACATCATCGCGGTCGATATGGAAACGCCGCTCAACGCCCTGATCGAGGCGTTCGCGGAGGCGGGTCACTCGCGCCTTCCCGTTTATCGCGGCGATCTCGACGATCCGATCGGCATGGTTCACATCAAAGACGTCGTCGCGCTGGTCGCCCATCCAGAGACGGCGCCGCCGGGCGACGAGCCTATTTTGAAAAAAATACGCCGGACGGTTTTGTATGTGCCGCGCTCGATGCGCGTCACCGATCTTTTGTTGCGGATGCAGGCGAGCCGGGTTCACATGGCCCTCGTCATCGACGAATTCGGCGGCACCGACGGGCTGCTGACGATTGAAGACCTCGTCGAGGAAATCGTCGGCGACATCAATGACGAGCATGACGATGCTGTGGCGCCGACGATTGTCGCGCGCCAGGGCGGCGGCTGGGAAGCCGACGGGCGCGTCGAATTCGCCGAGTTCGCAACGACAACCGGCATCACGCTCGAAGGCGACAGCGAAGAAGTCGACACCATCGGCGGCCTCGTCGTCGCGCTCGCGGGCCGCGTTCCCCAGCGCGGCGAGGTTTTATCGCACCCTTCAGGGTATGATTTTGAAGTTGTCGAGGCTGACGCCCGGAAAGTCCGTAAGGTCCGCATACGGAGAACCCCCATTCTCGCCGAACCGCAACCGCCGGCGAGCGAGTGAGAAAATGAGCCTTTGTTTGTCATTCCGGGGCGGCGCGGAACGCGCCGAACCCGGAATCCATGTCCGCCCGATGCGCCGTGGATTCCGGGTTCGCGACGACGTCGCGCCCCGGAATGACCGAACAAAAAACGACGGACAAAAGCGCATCTGAGATGAGAGCCTGGCCGATGACAAAATTGATTGGCGGTCTCTCCGCGCTCACCGGCTGGCGCCGCGCGCTCGCGGCGTTTCTCGCGGGCGCCGCGGCGGCTCTCGCGCAGGCGCCGTTCTATTTCCTACCGCTGCTGGCGGTCGGCTTTTCGGCGCTGCTCTTGCTCGTTGACGGCGCGCGTCTCGCCCCGCGCCCGGCGAGATCCGGCTTCGTCTCCGGGTGGTTTTTCGGCTTTGGCTATTTTCTGGTCGGGCTTTACTGGGTCGCTTATTCTTTCCTCGTGCAGGCGGAAGAATTCGCGTGGATGGCGCCGATCGCTGTCTGCGGCCTTCCGGCTTTTCTCGCGCTCTTCACCGGCGGCGCGGCTGCGCTGGCGGCAAAGAGCAAGGCCTCCGGCTGGCGGCGCGTCTTCGCGCTCTCCTTCGCGGTGATGCTTGCTGAATATGCGCGTGGGCATGTTCTCTCCGGCCTGCCGTGGAATTTGCCGGGACAAGCGCTCGCCGGCAGCGCCGTCGGCGCGCAGAGCGCCGCCATTTGGGGCGTCTACGGATTGTCGCTCGCCGCTCTCCTCCTCGCGATGGCCCCGGCGGCGCTCGCGTCCGGCGGCGCGCGCGGGCTTTTGAAAGGCGCTGCGATCGCGCTCGCAGGAACGCTCGCTCTTTACGGCGCGGGAGCGGCGCGCCTTGCGATGGTCAATCCCGGAGAATATTCCGACGTCTTCGTGCGCATCGTCCAGCCGAACATTCCGCAGCGCGAAAAAATCGACAATGATTTCTGGCAGCAAAATTACGAGCGCCAGATCGATCTCTCGGCAGCGCCGGGCCCCTCGTCCGGCAAGCTCTTCATCTTGTGGCCGGAAAACGCGGTCCCCGTCATCGACGAAGTGAAGGAAGGCCTCGACGCCTTGTCGGCGCGGCTTCCGAAAAACGCCGTGCTGATCGCCGGCGCGGTGCGGCGCATAACCGGCGTCGCGGGCCCGACGCTCTATTACAACTCGATTTCGGTGATCGCGGAGACGGATGCGGGACGCGCGCCCGTCGCCCATTACGACAAGCACCACCTCGTTCCCTTCGGCGAATATCTGCCGCTCTATGGCGTCTTGAAAAAGGTCGGCCTTTCCGAGCTCACCCCCTATGGCGACGACGGCTTCACGCCGGGGGCGGGGCCAAAGACGATCCGGACCGCCGGCGGGCCCGCCTTCGCGCCGCTCGTCTGCTACGAGGCGATTTTTCCGGGCAAGGTCTACCCCAAGGGCGACCGCCCGGACTGGATCGCGACGGTCACCAATGACAGCTGGTTCGGCGACAGCTCGGGGCCGCGCCAGCATTTCGATCAGGCGCGCCTCCGGGCGATCGAGACCGGGCTGCCGATGGCGCGCTCGGCCAATTCCGGGGTTTCGGGGCTCTTTGACGCTTTGGGGCGCGAGATCGCCCGGGTGCCGCTCTATAAGGCGGGGGTGATCGACGCCGCCCTCCCGCGCTCGCTCAAGGAGACCCTCTACGACCGTTTTGGCGACCTCGCCTTCTTCCTGATGATGGCCGGGGCCGGGTTTTTCGGATTTTTCTCCAACCGCACAAGAAGATAGGCGCCATGCAACCTTTGCGCGCGGCGCGTAATCACGTATAATTGAACGTCTGGGGAGACTTTGACCGCAGCACTCCGTTGGGCTGACGGGGACCGGCAAAGCAGGAAGGGCGACATGTCTGAAGAAAAAAAGCCGCACCCGATCGACACGCATGTCGGGGGCAGGGTGAGGTTGAGGCGTACAATGCTGGGGATGAGCCAGGACAAGCTGGCGGATCAGCTCGGCCTGACATTCCAGCAGATCCAGAAATACGAAAAAGGCGTCAACCGCATCGGCGCGAGCCGGGTGTTTGAAATCTCGCGCGTTCTCGGCGTGCCGATCCAGTTCTTTTTCGACGATTTCGACATGAATACAGGGCGTTCCTACGGTTTTGCGGAACAAGGGCCTGACGACGGGATGGAGATGATGGAGCTCTTGAACACGCCCGAGGGCGTGCAGCTCTGCAAGCATTTCGCCTCGATCAAGGAGCCCAAAATCCGCAAGCGCGTCCTTGAACTGGTGAAGTCCCTCTCGGACGGCGACGGCCAGATTTAACCCGCCGCCTTCCAGTGGACATTGACGGCGCGCTTGGCTAGAAGCCGCCGAACGCATAAACTTTTCCTTATATGAGGGTCGGCGAGGTCCATGGCGCGTCAGTCTTACCTGTTCACCAGCGAAAGCGTTTCGGAAGGTCACCCGGACAAGGTCTGCGACCGGATTTCCGATGAAGTCGTCGATCTCGTCTACCGCGAGGCGGTCGCGACCGGCATGAACAGCTGGAACGTCCGCTGCGCGTGCGAGACCCTCGCGACGACCAACCGCGTCGTCATCGCCGGCGAAGTGCGCGTTCCCGAAACGCTGATGCGCGACGCGACGCACGTAAAGCCCGAGCGCTTCATCGAAGCGGCGCGCGCGGCGATCAAGGACATCGGCTACGAGCAGGACGGCTTCCACTGGAAGAACGCCAATATCGACGTGCTGCTGCATGGTCAGTCTGCGGACATTGCGCAGGGCGTCGACAAGTCGGCCGACGGCAATTCCGAAGGCGCGGGCGATCAGGGCATCATGTTCGGCTACGCCTGCCGCGAGACGCCGGCGCTGATGCCGGCGCCTATATATTACAGCCACAAGATCCTCGAGCTCTTGGCGGCCGCCCGCCACAAAGGCGAGGGCGAAGCGGGGCGCCTCGGCCCCGACGCCAAGAGCCAGGTCACGGTGAAATACGAAGGCGGCAAGCCTTCGGAAGTCGTCTCGATCGTTCTCTCGACGCAGCATCTCGACGCTGCATGGGATTCGAAAAAAGTCCGCAGCGTCGTCGAGCCCTATATCCGCTCCGCGCTCGGCGATCTTGAAATCGCCAGAGCCTGCGAATGGCACATCAACCCGACCGGCAAATTCGTCATCGGCGGGCCGGACGGCGACGCGGGGCTCACGGGCCGTAAAATCATCGTCGACACCTATGGCGGCGCCGCCCCGCATGGCGGCGGCGCATTCTCCGGCAAGGACACGACGAAGGTTGACCGTTCGGCCGCTTACGCTGCGCGGTATCTCGCGAAAAACGTCGTCGCGGCCGGCATGGCCGATCGCTGCACGATCCAGCTTTCCTACGCGATCGGAGTCGCCAAGCCCTTGTCGATCTACGTCGATCTTCACGGCACCGGCAAAGTTGACGAAGCCGCTCTCGAGCGCGCGCTCGGCGAGGCGATGGATCTGACGCCGACCGGCATCCGCCGCCATCTCGATCTCAACAAGCCTATCTACGCCAGAACCTCCGCCTACGGCCATTTCGGCCGCGCGCCGGACGCGGACGGCGGCTTCTCGTGGGAAAAGACCGATCTCGTCGAGGCGCTGAAAAAGGCGGTCCGCTGACGGATTAAGAGGCGAGCGCCGCGCGCTCGCCGATTGCGTTCTCCCGCCTTTGGCGAAACTTTGTGCGGAAGCTGCGGATTGTCCCCGCGCCGGGTTCCTGTTTGATTCCTTGTTCCATGCGAGGGCCAGCGGTTTTGTCCGTATAATGCGGATGTTGGAAATGTGCGCGAGGGACGCGCGCGGCGGGATTTCGGTTGCTGTCATATTACGCACGCGGGTCTCCTTTCCTTGTCACTCTCCCACCCCCTCACCGTGGATCCCCGCGAAAGCGGGGATCCATCTGTGGCGCCGTCTGGATCCCCGCCTTCGCGGGGATGCACGGGGGGAGGGGGCGGGTTTTCGTCACCTCCAGAGTTCGCTGCGCGGCATTTCTCGCCGCACCGCATCCCTGATGACGTGAACAATAAGGCCTCCCGAAAGGAGGGGGATAACTAGGGGGATAAGTAGGGGGATAACTAGGGGGATAACTCCATCCCAATAGGTTGAATATTCGTCTTTAGGCTGATGAAACAAAGGGTTAGAATTCCGCATGCGAAACGAATTTCCCGCGAAATTTCGTTAGCAGAAGATTCCAGTTTTTACCCCCGCCGGTAGGTATTCCGTAGGCTGAC
>JBBTJH010000021.1:0-4997 GCA_038059555.1 Pseudomonadota bacterium
ATTGCGGGGCCTCGCCCGGCTGGCTGCCGGCGGGCGCCGCCGTCGCGTCTGCGCCGGGCGCAAGCCCGCGAGCTTCTTTCATGACGGCGCGCATTTCCTCCTTGGACGGATGGCTTTCCAAGACGTTGTTCATGGCTTGTCGAAAGGCCGGCGGCGACGTCGCTTGCCGCCGGCGCCAGTACTCCCGGAAGGGATGCTGATCCGGCAAAGCGGCGACCGGGCTAGTGAGGCCGAACCAGTCATCTTTGCTCAAGAACCCGTGCGTCCATTGATAATGCCAGGTCTCGGCCGCCTTGAGCCAGCTCCAGTAGAGCGACATCAATGCGCCGCGCTCGGCTGCCGTCAGCTTTTCAAGATCGATGTCGCCGGCCGGGTCGATGTCATGCGACTTCTCGGAGAGGTGCCACGACAGCACCAGCTGCGGCATGTGGTTCATGATGTTCGCATGCATCTCGGCTTTTGCAACGCGCGCGCTTTGCCGGACTTGCAGCCCGACAAAGACCAGGGAAGCGACAACCGCGACAACCGCGACCGTCTGGCCGATGTAATAGATGTTTTCGAGGGTCATACTTGTTCGCCTCTATTTCGTGCGAGATTTGACGCAATCCTGCAAACAAAAAAGCGCGCGAAGCCGCCTCGCGCGCCTTCATATCGCGTTGAGCGCCCCTACTCCGCCGCGACGCTTTCCTTTTCTTCGCGCGCGCGGATCTCGGCCGCTTTCTTTTCGACGAGCTCGACGAGGTGGTCCAAAATCTTGTCATTGTCGAGCCGGTGATCCGGAGAGCCGTCGAGATAGACCTGCCCGTGGTCCTTGCCGGCGCCGCCGCCGGTGAACCCGATGTCGGTTTCTCGCGCTTCGCCCGGGCCATTGACGACGCAGCCGATGACGGAAAGCGACAGAGGCGTCGTCACATGCGCGAGGCGCTTTTCGAGCTTTTCGACGGTGTCGATGACATTAAAGCCTTGCCGCGCGCAGGACGGGCACGAGATGACGTTGACGCCGCGATGGCGCAGGCCGAGCGATTTCAGAATATCAAAGCCGACCTTGATTTCCTCGACCGGGTCGGCGCTGAGCGAGACGCGAATGGTGTCGCCGATGCCGGCCCACAATAGCGATCCCATGCCGATTGCGGTCTTCACCGATCCGATCCGGAGGCCGCCGGCTTCGGTGACGCCCAGATGCAGCGGGCAATCGATCGCGTCGGCGAGTTGCTGATAGGCGGCGACGGTTAGAAATACATCCGACGCCTTCACCGAAATCTTGAATTCGTGAAAGTCATTGTCCTGGAGGATGCGCGCGTGATCGAGCGCGCTTTCAACCATCGCCTCGGGGCACGGCTCGCCGTATTTTTCGAGGAGGTCTTTTTCAAGGCTGCCGCCATTGACGCCGATCCGCATCGAGCAGCCGTAATCCTTCGCCGCCTTGATAACCTCGCGCACGCGCTCGGCTGAACCGATATTGCCGGGATTGATCCGGAGGCAGGCCGCGCCCGCGACAGCGGCTTCAATGCCGCGCTTGTAGTGAAAATGGATGTCGGCGACGATCGGAACCGGAACGTTTTTGCAGATCTCTTTCAGCGCCGCAGTCGATTCGATGTCGGGGCACGAGACGCGCACGATGTCGGCGCCGGCTTCGGCGATTTCATTGACCTGACGGATCGTCGCCTGCGGGTCGGAGGTCAGCGTGTTGGTCATCGACTGCACCGCGATCGGGGCGTCGCCGCCGACCGGCACCTTGCCGACCATGATCTGTCTCGACTTGCGGCGCGCGATGTCGCGCCAGGGACGTAACGACATGATGACTTCCTCAGAGCTTGTCCGAGCCTGCCGTCAGAATACGGCGATTTCAGGCTGGCGCTACGTCACGCTTTTGCGCAATCGCGGGCCAAAAATCAACGATTGCCGGGCCCTTTACCCCTAAGAGGGGCGGTCGAAGCTGAAACTCGCCTGCTGCTCGTATGCCGGGCGCGGCTCGCCGCCGATCGTACGGGGGCTGAACCGCCAACGCTTGATGGCGTTGAGGGCGGCGCGGTCAAAACAGGGGTTTGTCGAGCTGACAATGCGCTCGCTGACGACATCGCCGGCGGGGGTAATCGTGAAGGCGACCTCGACCGCTTCGGCGGAAGCGGCCGCGCCTTCGCAGGAGGGCGGGTAAACCGGTTCGACGCGCTCTAATATCTGGGCCTCGACGATCACGGGCAATGGCGGAACCTCGGCCGGCTCAAACGCCGGTTCTGCCTGCGGCGCGGCCTCCAGCGCCGTCACGGGACGCGCCTCAACCGGCCCTTCGGCGAGCGGGACGCCGTTCAGCTTCAATGGGGTCTTGATGCTCTCGGGATCGGGATGGGTCACGAGATACGCGCACCACACCATGAACCCCAGAATGGCGAACACCGCGAGCAGGGAAAGCCGCATCGGTTCGGCGGCCTTCGAGGGCTCCGCCGGGGCGGGCGCCGCTTTCGGCTCGGCTTCCTGGCGCGAGGCGGAATAACCAGCCTCGTCCTTGAAGCGTTCAACGACCGGCGCCGGATCGAGCCCTAACGCCTCGGCATATACCCTGACAAAACCGATCGCGAACGGTTTTCCAGGCAGAGCGTCTAGCGCCATCTGCTCGATCGCTTCGATGTAGCTCGCCTTGATGTGCGTGCGCTCGCTCACCGTCGCGATCGAAAGATTTTGCTGGACGCGAACCGCTTCGAGAAAGAGGCCGACCGCCACGAAATTCTGGGGCTCTATATCCGTCGGGCGCAGCCTCGCGCGGGCGCCGTCCAATTCGAAGATTTCCGCAGAACTGTTTTTCACTGACACGTTTTTAGCGCCTGACGCCGCTTTGATGGTTAACTTACCCCAGTCGCCCTGAGACTGTAACCGCCGGGGCCGAGTTTTTTTAACTCATCCGGCGGTTAATATCGCATTGACGATACGCAATTTCGTAAAAGCATCATTCGCGCCAGCAAGCCTCAGGGCCCAGCAAGGGTCAGGGCAGGGCCGCCCCGCTTTTCCGCAAATACGCTTCAAACTCCCGGCGCAGCGAGTGCTGAGGCGCGGCGAATTGACCAGTGATCCATTTCGAGACCGCAGAAGCGTCCATCGACCTGACCAACCGGCGGAAAGGCCCGATCGCCGAGGCGGGCGATGAAAACCGGGTGACGCCGACCGCAACGAGCGCGGCCGCAGCGACCGGGTCCGACGCCTGTTCGCCGCAAAATGTCAGCGGCTTGCCGGCGGCGCGCGCTTTTGCGGCGATCATCGCGACAAAGCTCAAAAATCCCGGCTCCACCGGATCGAAGCGGCGCTGCATCAGTTCCGATTCGCGATCGGCCGCATAATAGAACTGCATGAGATCGTTGCCGCCGACCGAGAGAAAATCGACCTGCGCGGCGATCTCTTCAACTCGCCAGGCCGCGGCCGGCGTTTCGATCATCGCGCCGAACTTGATCGATTTCGGCA
Source organism: Pseudomonadota bacterium (assembly GCA_038059555.1). Lineage (GTDB taxonomy): Bacteria > Pseudomonadota > Alphaproteobacteria > Caulobacterales > Parvularculaceae > Amphiplicatus. Next base: position 3,451 of record JBBTJH010000021.1, read on the forward strand.
ATTCGCGTCCGCGTTTCACCCGCAAGTCGATCTCGCGATCAAGGAGCGCGCGCGCCGCCACAATTTCGCTGACGACCGTGATCATCGGGAAAAGAATATTCAGCTCGCGCCCCGCGGCCGCCGCGATCAGCGCGCGGATCTGCGGCCTGAAAAGCCCCGGACGATCGACCGCCATCCGCATGCCGCGCCAGCCCATCGCCGGATTGGCCTCGGCCCGCCGCTTCATATAGGACGCGGCTTTGTCGGCGCCGAGATCGGCCGTCCGAAAGACCACCGGTTTCCCGCCGGCCCGGTCGAATATTTCCCGGTAGAGCTTTTCCTGCGCGCCCGCGCGCGGCAGCTGCGCGCCGATCAGGAATTGAAGCTCGGTGCGAAAAAGCCCGACGCCTGCCGCGCCCGTCCGCGCGAGATTGTCCATGTCGAGCGGAATTCCGACATTCATGAACAGCGAAACGGCGACGCCGTCGCGCGTCACGCAAGGAAGATCGCTTTCCGCCGCAAAGGCCGCCTGCTGCTCTGATTGGAGCGACTGCTTTTCCCTAAAGCTTGAAATGACTTCCGGGGTCGGACGAATATGAATTTCGCCGATGCCGCCATCGACGATGATCTGATCCCCCTGCTCGGCGAGCGAGATCGCATTGTCGAAACCCGCAACCAGCGGAATGCCGAGCGCGCGCGCGACAATCGCGACATGGGAGGTCGTAGAGGCTTCGCCGAGAGCGAGCCCCTTCAGTTTGGAGCGGTCATATTCGAGGAGTTCGGCGGGCCCAAGAACGCGCGCGATCAAGATCGCCTCATCGGGAAGCTCAGCCGGCGCAGACGTCCGCCCGGCGAGACGCCGCAGCAGCCGGTTCGACAAATCGTCAAGATCGACCATCCGCTCACGGAGATAGGGATCTTTAACCTGCGCCATTCTGGCCCGGTTTTCAGCCTGAACCTGTTCGACGGCCGCTTCGGCCGTGAGGCCCGACATTGCGGCCGCGCGCATCCGCTCTTTCCAGCCGCGATCGTACGCGAACAACCGATAGGTCTCGAGGACTTCGCGCGGCGCGGCGTCGAGGGCGGTATCGGCGAGCATGGCGTCGACGGACGCCTGCAGCGCCGACAGTCCGTCATTGAGGCGCGCGGCCTCGGCCTCTTTGTCCCTCGCAAAGACCTTGTGTTTCGGGGTCGGCTGCTCATGAAACGCGGCCTTGCCGAAAGCGATGCCTGAAACGACGCCGGTCGCGACGAGCTGCTCGGGCCGGAGCAGCATTTCGCCGACCTCGGCGGTCGTGCGCGGATCGAACAATTCGCCGGACGCGGCAATTTCGGCGAGGAGAGTTGCAACCGCCTGCGCGGCGCCGACCTCTTCATCCGTGTACCGACGGCTCGCGAGATTTTGAAGAACGAGAACGCCGAGGGTCTTGCCGGAGCGGATCAGCGGAACGCCGAGAAAGGAGTGAAGCGGGTCCTCGCCGGTTTCGGGCCGGTAGGCGAAATTCGGGTGCAGCGGCGCGTCGGACGTCACCAGCGGGCGCTTGGTTTCAGCGACGACCCCGACAAGC
>JBBTJH010000022.1:0-4470 GCA_038059555.1 Pseudomonadota bacterium
TGCAGGTCTGCGTCCTCGACGGGCACAAGGAAGACAGCGAAGTCGGCCTTTTCGTCACCGACGAGGCGATTGAAGTCGCGCGCCGTCACTCGGCGAAAAAGGGCATTCTCTCGGGCGACGATCTGTCGAAGTCGTTCGCGTGGCTTCGCCCCAACGATCTCATCTGGAATTATGTCGTCAATAATTCCCTGATGGGCGACAGCCCGCCGCCCTTCGACATTCTCTACTGGAACAATGATTCGACGAACCTTCCGGCGCAGCTTCATTCCGATTATCTCGACATTTACGGCGACAAGCGTTTTGCAAATCCCGGCACCGTCGATTTCATGGGCCACAAGCTCGATCTCACCAAAGTGACGCAAGACGCCTTCATGGTCGCCGCCGTCACCGATCACATCACGCCGTGGCGGGCCTGTTATCGCAATGTGCATCTTTTCGGCGGCGACGTGAAATTCGTCCTCTCGAACAGCGGTCACATCCAGGCGCTGCTCAACCCGCCGGGAAATCCAAAAGCGCAATTCTTCGCCAATGACGCGCTCCCCGACAATCCGGACGAATGGCTCGCGGGCGCCAAGCCTCAGGCGGGGTCATGGTGGCCCCTATGGACCAACTGGTTGCGCCAGCGGTCGGGCGAAAAGAAAGCAGCGCCAAAGTCGCTCGGGACAAAAGCGCTTCCGCCGCTCGCCAAGGCGCCCGGCGAATATGTTTTCGGCTGATCACGGCATGAAGGAATAAGTATGAGTACGGACGATCATCATCTGCCGGAGCTTGGCTTTGTCGAGGTCGGCTTGCAAAAGCTCCGGACCGCCGTCTGGCGCGGGCAAGGCGCGGGCCGGCCGCTGCTCTTTTTCAACGGCATCGGCGCCAATCTAGAAATCGCGCAGCCGCTCGCCGAAGCGCTTCCCGATCGCGACATCCTTACCTTCGATTTGCCGGGGGTTGGCGGCTCGCCGGGGCCGTTGACGCCCTATCGTCCGTGGTGGGTCGCGCATGCGGCGAAGCAGGTCCTCCTCCATTACGGCTATGACCGGCCGATCGACGTCATGGGCGTCTCGTGGGGCGGCGGCGCGGCGCAGCAGTTCGCGTTCCAATACCAAAAGCGCGTCAACCGGCTCGTCCTTTGCGCAACATCGCCCGGCGCCTTGATGGTTCCCGGCAAGATCGAAGCGCTCTCGAAGATGGCCGACCCCAAGCGCTATATGGACCGCGATTTTCTCGCGAAGAATTTCAAGACGCTTTACGGCGATGAACCCGAAGGCGCCTCGCAATTCTCGGCGCGCATGACGCCGCCGACGCGGACAGGCTATGTCTATCAGCTGATGGCGATGATGGGCTGGTCAAGCCTTCCCTTCCTGCCGCTCTTGCCGCAGGAAACGCTGGTGATGGCCGGCGACCGCGACAATATCGTGCCGCTCGCCAATGCAAAGATCCTGAAATTCATGATCCGCAAATCAGAGCTTCACGTCGTCGAAGACGGCGGGCATCTATTCGTGCTGTCGCAGGCGAAAAAAGTTCTCCCCGTTCTGAAGAATTTTCTCGACCGCCCGGTGATGGAAGCGCGACCCGCGCGCCATTACAAAACCGCGACCGCAAATTAGGAGCGCTCTCTTGGCGAAAAAACCCGCGCATTCCCCAGACACTGCCCGCAAGATCTGGCTCGCCGGCATCGGCGCCTATGGCCGCGCGTTTTCAGAAGCACAAGAACAAGTCGCCAAGCTCGGCGGCTCCTCGGCGCGCGTTTTTGACGAGCTTGTCGCCAAGGGCGAGGCGATTGAAAAGACGGTCGAAGCGCGCGGCCGCAAGGTGGCGGCGAAACTCGCCCCCGGCGCGCACTCGTTCGACGAGCGCATCAAGAAAATGCGCGAGCGCATCATGCACGGCGAGGATGACGCATCGCTCGCCGACGAGGTGGGCGAGCTGCGCGCGCGCGTCGCCTCGCTCGAAGCAAAGGTGAAAACATTGTCCGGCGCGCGCGCCGCGCCAAAACGCAAGGCGGTCCGGAAGAAAAAAGCCTGAGCCCGCGCGATATGGCCGGCGCCCCGAAACCCGCAAAGATCAAGACCCGCGACCGGATCTTGAACACGTCACTCGCGCTCTTTAACAGCGAGGGCGAAGCGCAGGTTTCAACCGTCGATATCGCTGGCGTGCTCGGCATCTCGCCCGGCAATCTCTATTATCATTTCAAGGGCAAGGAAGCGATCATCGAGGCGCTGTTCGGCGCCTTTGAAACCGAACTGCGTCAGGTTCTCTCGGCGTCGATCGAAAAACCCCTGTCGCTCGAAGACAACTGGATTTTCATCTACATCATTTTTGAAGAGATCAACGATTTCCGGTTTTTCTATGAAGGAATGTCGTCGATCCTTGAGCGCTGCCCGTCCTTGCGCCCGCGTCTTGCGCGTCTTCTCGCATTGAAAAAATCGACGACGCTGGCGATCCTGACGTCTTTGCAATCGCAAAAACTTCTCGCCTTTCAATCCGACGAGAAAGAGCGCCTTGCGGACCGCATCGCCGCGCATTTGACCTATTGGCTTCAATACCGCGCGATCACCGAAAAAGAACAGACCGACAAAGCGCGCATCCAGGACGGCGTCTATTCACCCGTGTTGCAGATCGCGCCCTATGTCGTCGCGGACCGCGCCGGCTATCTCGCCGGCGCCGCCGCTTATTTTGCGAGGCAAAAGCCGTAAGGCGGATGAAGCCGGAAAGAAGAAACCCTCCCGTCGCTTCGCGCCGACCTCCCTTTTCAAGGGAGGTAGAAGAAAGAAGCCCCTACTGCGCAGTGATCCCGCCGTCGATTTTGAATTCTGACGCCGTCACAAACCGCGATTCATCCGACGCGAGATACAAAACCGCGTAGCCGACGTCTTCCGGCTCGCCAAGGCGCTGCAGCGGAATTTGCCGGCATAGTTTTGCTTCGCCGTCTTTGCCGCCGCCGCCCAACGCGACCAGCGGGTCGATGATCGGCGTCCTTGTGAATACGGGGTGCACGGAATTGCTGCGGATATCGTAGCCCGATCGCGCGCAGTGGAGCGCGATCGATTTGGACATCATCCACACGGCCGCTTTCGCGGTGTTGTAAGAGAGCATGTCGCCCGCCGCGATCATGCCGGCGACAGAGGAAATGTTGATGATCGACGCCGGCTGCGCAGCTTTGAGATAGGGCATTGCGAGCTGCGTCCCGATGAAAATCGAATCGACGTCGATTTCCTGCGTGCGCCGCCAGCCTTCAAGCGTTTCTGTTTCGATATTGCCCCAGCCGCCGATGCCGGCGTTGTTCACGAGCACGCTGATCCCGCCCATGAATTCGGCCGCCATGCCGAGCGCATTTTCCCAATCCTCTCGCTTCGTCACGTCATGATGGCAAAACGATGCGGCGCCCGGATATTTGGCGTCGATTTCGGCGGCGGTTTTTTCAGCGCCCGCGAGATTGACGTCAGTGACGACGACTTTGGCGCCTTCCGCCGCAAGCATGCGCGCAAAGCATGCGCCGAGCCCCTGCGCGCCGCCGGTGATGAATGCTTTTTTGCCTGATACGCGTCCCATGCCGCCTCCGTGATTTAAGCGACGCTAGCCAAGGCCAGCGCGCCGAACCAGCATTCAACGCAGCGACAAGCCCGCTCAGCCCTGTTCTTTGATCTGCTTGATCGCCTCGGCCATGAACTCGTCCATGTGGCGGCGGATCTGGTGGTCTGACTGGCCGGCGCCGGCTTCGGCGAGGTCCTTTTGGACCTTGCGGAATACGTCGTCGTCGCCCGCTTCCTCGAAATCGGCCTTCACGACGGATTTGGCGTAGGCCTCCGCCTCGTCGCCTTTGAGGCCCATAAGGCCCGCCGCCCACTGGCCGAGCAGCTTGTTGCGCCGGGCTTCCGCCTTGAACCGCAGCGCCTCGTCATGCGCGAATTTCTTTTCGAAGCTGTCCTTGCGTTCGTCAAAACTGGTCATAACCCTTGATTTCCTTGACTATATTCAGGCGGCACGCGTTCTTTCTAGCGGTCCCCGGCGCCTACCGCAATGCGGCGACCGGGCGTCTTTGGGCCCGCTCAATGGACGCCTAGCCCTTGATGGATGTAGGGGTTTTCTTGCCGGTCTCAAGCGCGTATAGCCGCGCGCTCCGGTCAGGGCAGCCGGCTCGATTCGAGCGTCAGCCGCCCGCCAGGAGACAGCCTCCAGAAGGACAGAGCCAAAATGGCGCGCCGCAAGCAGATTTACGAAGGCAAAGCGAAAATCCTTTTTGAGGGGCCCGAACCCGGCACCCTCATCCAGTATTTCAAGGACGACGCGACCGCCTTCAACAATCAAAAGCGCGCGGTGCTGGAGGGCAAGGGCGTCCTCAACAACCGCATTTCCGAATTCATCATGCAGGGGCTTGAGCGCGTCGGCGTGCCGACCCACTTCATCCGCCGGCTCAATATGCGCGAGCAGCTGATCCGCCACGTCGAGATCATCCCGCTGGAAGTCGTTGTCCGCAAC
>JBBTJH010000023.1:0-3364 GCA_038059555.1 Pseudomonadota bacterium
CGCGCCCCCTCAGTCACGCTTCGCGTGACAGCTCCCCCGCAAGAAGCGGGGGAGCGGAAGGAAGAGCGCCCCGCTCCCCCGTTTCTTTAACGGGGGAGCTGTCGCGAAGCGACTGAGGGGGCTCTTTCTTCTAACTACTCGCTACTCGCTACTCGCTACTCGCTACTCGCTACTCGCTACTCGCTATTCACCATTCCCCATTCACCACCGCCCCCTAATACCGCTCCAGCAACCGCTCCAAATACCTGATCTCGTCCTCGGTGCGGCCGCCTTCGGAGAGGCGGCGGCGGAGTTCTTCCAGCAATTCGCGGGTTTTTTGCGCGTCGGATTTTTCCGGCACGTCGACGCCCTCGCCATAGGCGTTGCCGGCCTCGCGCCCGAGCGGATCGCGCATCGGCGAGCCGCCTTCGCCGGCGCTTCCGGCGCGGGCTTTGGCTTGCGCCCCTTGGGCTTTCGCCATGCTTTCGGCCCCTTCGCGAAGGCTCGCGATCGCGCGCTCCATCGCGTCGTTGGCGCTCTCGAATTCCTTCGCCCGCAGCGCTTCTTCCGACCGGCGCATTTGACCCAAAGCTTTTCCAAGCGCGCGCGAGGCGTCGGCTTCGCCGCCTTCGCCTTCGAGCGATTTCATCAGCTCAGAAAGATCGCCCGCGATGCCGCTTTGTTCGTCGCCGAGATCGTCGCCCGCAGCGCCTCTTTTTTGTCCGCGCTCGAACGATTTATCCGCGAGCTCGCGCTGGCGCCCGATCAGATCGCCGGCCTGTCCTGCCGGACCTCCTGCGCCGGCGTCGCCGGCCTTTCCTTCGCCGCCCGAGCCGTCGCGGCTCTTTGCGCCGCGATTGGGCGAGCGCAGGTTTTTAAGAAGGTTTTCAAGATCGGCGAGCGCTTGCCGCGCGGCCTCGCCCGCGCCCGATTTTGCAAGATCGCGAACCGCATCCAGCATGGCGTCGATATCGGCCGAATTGAGGATCTCGTCGGCCGGCGCGTTCTCATCGGAGGGATCGCCGCCCGACTGCGCCAGCGCTTGCAGATATTGCTGAAGCGCGGCGCGCATTTCTTCGGTGAGCCGCTCGATTTCAGCGTCATCGGCGCCGTTTTCGAGCGCGTTCTTCAACGCCTCCTTCGCCGCGTCGAGATGGCGGCGCGAAAGCTCGAGCGCTTCGTCTTCGAGCTGCAGCGCGAGCGGCCAGAAATCGTCGACGGCGCCTTTGTAATCGCCGCCCGCTTCTTTGCTGATCCGCCACATCGCCGTGCGCATCAGGAGATAATCGGACGGGTTGTCGTAAAAATATTCCGGCCCGAGCGTCAGCCCGTTGAACGCCCCTTCCGCGCGGCGCCATTCGTTCGGCGCGACCGCGAGCGATTGCCGCTGCTCAACGACGGCGCGGGCGAGCGGATTGAAAAAGGGTTTGGCGGGCAGCGTGACCGGAACGGGCGTCGTCTCGCCGGTCTGGCCCGCCGCGTCGGTGACGACGAGAGACGCGATGGTTTTGAGCCCCGCCCACGGCTCGGCCGTCAGATCGAGCGTGAAGCTGCGCGCGCCGGGCGCGCCGGCTGCGCCGTCGATGTCGATCAGCCGGCTTTCCGCCTTTGCTGACGCATCGAACGCCGGCGCATCGAGCGGGCGCGTCTGATCCGGATCGAGCCGCAGCCGCAGAGCGGCGGCGACAACGCCGTAATCGTCGTCGATTTTCACGTTGACCGCGAGGCGTCCGTCGCTATCTGCCGCGGGTTCTTCGATAAAGTCGGCGGCCGGCGGGCGATCGTCGATGACATTGATCGGCCAGGCCCCCGTGCGTCCGCCCGCGCGCAGAGTGAGCGTTCCGCTGGTCCCGAGCGTCAGCGCGAGGCGGCTCGATTTTTCGCCGCCCTCGCGCGCGCCCTTCAGGGTTTTCCCGCCGGCGCGCATATACAATTTGGCGCCGCCCGCCGCATTGACTTGCGCGTGAACGATCGATCCTTCCGGCGCGTCGATTTCCTTGCGCTTGCCGGGAAGCGTGTCGCTCCCGCGCAACAGATAAATCGGCGCCTTGCCGGTATAGGCGGGAGGCTCGATCCACAAATCCGCAAAACCGGCAGCATTCGCGCGCGGGTCGGCCGGGACGAAACCGGAGAAGAGACGCGCGCCCGCATCGCCCCCAGCGTTAATCATGCCGACGGCGAGCAGCGCGAGAGCGGCGTACCGGATGCCGAAAGGGTCGACGTTGTTGGACGTCGCGCGCGGCGGCGAAAGGCGCGCGGCGCGCGCGCGTTCACGCATGTCGGCGAGATGGGCGTTCCAAAGCGGGCCGCCATCGCCGAGCGGCGCGTCTTCGAGCGCGCGCAGCGCATCGTGACGAACCCCGCCGTCGCGCTCCAACCGCTCCAGCGCTTCGCCTCTGGCGGGAATTAGATCCCTCCGGCGGCGCCGGTAGGCAAGGCGCGCCGTCAGCGCAAAGGCGGCGATAAGCGCAAGCCAATGAGCAAGGCGCGGCGTCGTCGTCCAGGCGTTAAAAAGGCTTGCCGCAACGATTATCGCCATCGGCCAGCCGGCGGCGACAAGGATCGGCGCCAGCCGCTCGATGAAAATTATCCCGCGCGCCAGCGCCACGGCGCGAGGGCCCGGGGCCCCCTCTGGGTTGCGCGCCGATTTTGGACTGTCTTGCGTCAAATTGACCGTCATGCTTTTTGCAAGATAGCCGCAGACGCCGCGCCCGTCGATGAACTCATTCGCGGGCCGGCTTCAAAACGCCGCCATTCGTCGTATCGGCGGTGCAAATAAAGGTTAACCAGAGGGGCGGCCGATTTGGCTCTCATGTTTTTTTCAAAAGCGCGAAGGTCGCTGCTCGCGAGCGATGCGGCCGAGGCGAGGGCCGGGCGGCGCAATATGGCGATCGCGTTCGCGGCGGTCATGGTCTACAATTTTGTCGGCGTCTTCGACATCGTCTCGACGATCGCCGCCATCGAGCTTGGCGTCGCCGAAGAAGCAAATCCGCTGATGCGCGCGATCATGGACCATTACGGCGTTGCGTGGATCGCGGCGAAACTCTTCCTGCAGCTTGTCATTTCCGGCATGGTGCTGTGGTTCCCGCACCGGTTCATCCTGATCATCTTCACGCTCGCCGTGTGGACGAACGGGTTCATCGTTCTCAACAATTTCAGGATCGCGCTCGGCCTTTAAGCGAGCGCGTCTTTACCCGTCGCCGCCTCGTTCATGGGGCTTTCCCGGGCGTATGCCATTCGGGGCCCCGTTCCCCCGACAGCATGTCTTCGATCGAGGGACGCCGGCGGACGATCGCATGGCGCCTGCCGTCGACTAGGATCTCGGGAACCAGCGGCCGGGAATTATATTGCGACGCCTGCACGGCGCCATAGGCGCCCGCCGACA
>JBBTJH010000024.1:0-5988 GCA_038059555.1 Pseudomonadota bacterium
CAGCAAAATGTCGGTCTTGGGGCCCGGTTTGGCGCGAAATCCGGCATTCCAGAAAAAGCCTGTCAGGCGGTCTTCCGGAAAGAACGTCGACGGCGCTGTCGTATTGACGTCGTCATAGCCGACCGTGCCAGCAAGCGCGAAGCGATCGGTCAAGCTGAATTGAAAATCGCCTTGCAGCGTCCCCTGCTTGAATTCGTAATCGCCGAGAACCCCGGAACTCTGCTCGTTCGTTTTGTTTCCATACGCCGTAAGTTTCGCGTCCAAACGGTCAAACGTCTTCCCGCTGTCATAGGTCGCGATGACTTCTTGCGTGCGCGCCTCGCGCGAAATGCCGCCGTTCACATTGTTTGGATTGACGGAAGCGCTGTTCGGATCGATGAAAACCTGCCCGAAGCGATAGCGGATTTCCGCCGCTGAGCCGTTGGCGAAGCGTCGATTGAGATAAGGGCTGACGACAAAATTGTGGACGTTAACGCGCTGGTTGCGGCCGGCGTTGACGTTTTGTGAAAACCGCGCGTCTTCGCCAGCGAGCTGACGCGTGCTCGATGCGCCGACATCCACATAGAAAAGATTGTCGGAGAGAGTGAACGTGCCGACGCCGCTGACATCCTGGCTTGCAACGACTTCCGCCTGATCGGTCAGGTAGGAAACATCAAGCGATCCGTCGATGAGGCCTGTGAACCGATTGTTCGAATAGATGGCGCTGCCGTTCGTCGCGATGCCGCCGGCGAATTCGTCGTCGCGAAACCCGCTAGGCGCCAGCGCGATGTTGTCGGTGTAGGAAACGCGCGGTCCGACGGCGAGACCATATCCGAAATAGTCGTTGCGAAATTGCAACGGCGCGACGGGTCCGCTGGTCTGGCTTTGGGCAAGCGCGGCGGCGTGTCCGAAGACGACAAAGCTCGCCGTCGCCAGCAAGGCTTTCTTCGCCGCGCGCGGCAGCGGCTTCATCAGGGTTTCCCGATCGAACGTCATTTTCTTATCCCTTATCTCGAACGGCTAAGTCGCCGTCGTCCCCGGAGCGCTTTTCATAATACTCGTAGGCGGCATAATGCGAGCCGCCAGCCGGAACCAGACACCGATTCAGCAAAAGACTGACATTCGGATTGAGTTCAAGCAGTTCATCCAGGGCGCTGGCGATCGCCGATTGCGGAGTCGAATCGGCTTCAACCACGAAAATGACCTCGTCGGCGTGCCGTGCAAGCGCGATCGTTTCCGTCGTCGCCAGCATCGGCGGCGCATCGACGATGACAAGCCCGTCGGCGCAAAGCGCTGAAAGGCTTGCGAAAAACCGCTTCGCATCGAGCGAGCCCAGAACTTCCGTCGGGTTTGGAACCTTCGATCCCTCGCCGATAAAGGTGAGCGGCAGGCCCGCCGCCTTCAGCGCTGCAGCGCCGAGCGTCAGCGCCGAATCGCGGATGAGGTCGGTAAGCCCTCTGCCTGGAGCGAGGTTGAAATAGGAGCGAAGGCGCGGCCGCGCCGGATCGCCGTCGATCAAAAAGACCGGAATTCCCTCTTCCTGCGCGAGGCTCATGGCGAGGTTGACGGCGACGAAGGATTTGCCTTCGCCCGGGCGCGTCGAGGTCAAAAGGATAATATTGCGGTTGCGGCCGGCGGCGGACAGCTGACGCTTGTCTCTGCCGGCGCGTTGAAGAAACCCGATTCGCCGCAACAGGCGCCGCTTGATGGCGCGCAGTTCAAACGCTTGCGCTTCCTCGCGCGCGGCCGGCGTGAAAACGCCCTTGGCGCGCAACGCGTCAAAATCCACCTCGAAGGATTCGATCCCGTCCAGCGACACGACCTTGTCAGGCGGTGAGGCCTTGGCCCCGCCAGTCACGCCGCCGATGGCTCTTTCGATCAGTCCCATAATGAGCCGCTCCTAACGCGCCTCTCCCGCCGACTTGGCGAGTTCGTCGCTAATGCTTGCAGTTGCGGCGCCATCGAACGCTACCGCCGGAAGGCGAACCACTTCCCAGTAAACATAGAAAGCCGCGACCAGAACCAGCGCTCCCCCGGCGAGCGATAGTTTTTTGACGTCGCGCTTTCGTTCAGTGATGACTGCTTCCGAGCGAATTTCGCTGAGCGCGCCGAGCACCGGAAGACCGAACGCCGTTTGCAATTCCGACGACTGGGTGAAACTCTTTTGCATCCAGGTGAGAAGAAACGCCGCGCAAAGCCCCGCGCCGATCGCCATCAGCGACACGCCGCCGATCAGCATGACGCGGAACTGCTGCGAGGCAGGGATAAGCGAGACCTGCGGGCGTTCGAACACCCGGTACTCGACGCCCTGGCTCCCTGCGCCGAGGCTGGCGGTGATCGCAAGGCGGTCGCGGCGCTCGATCAGTTCTTCGTAATTCTTGCGCGTTTGTTCGTAGTCGCGCTCGATGCGCTGGAGATCCGCGATGACGCGCGGCGCTTGCCCCAAGGTCACAGCTAGATTGTCGAGATCGGCGCGCAGGCGCTTTTGCCGGTCGGCAAGTCCGGCGGCGATATCTTGCGCCGCGCGAAGTTCGGCGGAAAGGCGCTTGTATTCGGGATCTGACGGCCGGGCGTTCGCGCCTTCGGCGCCGATCTGCTGGATGCGCGCTTTGACCGCCTGAATATCGGGATAATTCTCCTGATACTGGCTGCGGAGCGCGGCGAGTTCGACCATCAGCTTTTCAAGCTCGGCGTTCGATGATGTCGACTGCGTCGAGGCAAGGATGCTGCGCGCGGTAGCGACGCGGCGCTCGGCAAGCGCCATTTCATCGGTGACGCGCGAGAGGTCCGCCTCCATCAGATCGCGGCTGCGATTGCTGCCTTCAGCAGCCGCAAGCTCTTCGGCGTGCGTGCGGCGGTATGCGGCGACTTCCTGTTCTTTCGCAGTCAGCCTTTCGTCAAAGGCTGTAATCTCGGCGTCAAGGCGTTTTTTGGCGTCCTGATTTTCTGAAATCGATGCGCCGAGGTCCTGTTCGATCAACAAGTTGAGCGCGGCATCGACGACATTGCGCGAAATCGTCGGGTCGGAATTCTTGTAGTTGATGTCGAAATACATTTCCTGCGGGCTGGTGATGGTGATGGCGCCCGCGACCCAGTCGACGAGCTTTTCCATCTGCGCCTGACGCGCGCGCGGATTTTTCGCCGTCACTTCCCGGTCGAGGCCGGAGCGATAAATGATTTCTTCGACGTTCGGCCGGGTCAGAAGCTGCAGCTTCATCACTTCGACGCGCTTTTCGTAATTCGGGCGCGCGGTGACGCCGTTCATCACGGGATCGAGCACCGATTCAGTTTGCACATAGACAACGGCGCTCGACGCGTATTGGTCGGGCATCAGCCACAGCGCAAACCAGCCGAGGAGCGCTGCCGCCCAGATCGTCACGGCGACGGTCCAACGCCGCCGCCACAGGCCTATGCCGTACCGGATGACCGGACGCGGCAGGTCGGCGATGTCAAACCCAGAACCCATACCCCCAGAACACCTACAAATTGGCGAGCGCGCCGGGAGGGCCGGCGCGCCCGCATAACAATCCCTAGAAAACGCTTTCCGGGATCAAGATGACGTCGCCCGGAAGAACCGGAACGTTGGCTGCGATTTTTCCCTTACGGAGAAGATCGTCGAGGCGCAGGCGATAGGATTGACGATCCTCGCCGGTGCCGCGGATCAGCACCGAGCGGTTGCCTGCCGCGTATTGAGTGAGGCCGCCGACAGCGACCATGACGTCAAGGACGGTCATGCCGTCCTGATAGGGAAGCGCGATCGGCTTTTGCGCTTCGCCGATGACGCGAACCTGCTGGTCGAAGGTCGACTGGAAATTCGAGACGATGACCGAGACTTGCGGCGACTTAACATATTCTTCGAGTTGCGCCTCAAGATCGGTCGCGAGCTGCGTCGGCGTTTTGCCGGCGGCGACCATGTCCTCGACCAGAGGGGTCGAAATGCGCCCGTCGGGGCGCACGGAGACTTTGGTGGAGAGCTCCGGCGCGCGCCACACGAAAACTTCAAGCGCATCGAGCGGCCCGATCAGATAGTTGGGCGAAACGCCGGACGCATTGGCGGTTGTTGTCGGATTTGAACGAAGCGCGTCAGCGCTCTGAACATCGCCACCTGAAGCGCAGCTGGCGAGAGTTGCCGCGACGAGTGCGGCGGCGAGTGTGCGGAATATCATTGGAATTAACCTCGTTTCTTCTCAAACTGGTCCCGCTCGCGGCGGAAGGGCCGCGAATCGCCTTCACCCTACCCTTCCAGCAATTTCTTTGCCATGCCGGGAGGGGCGATTCGAACGCGCCTATTGCCGAATGTTAACCTCGAAAGCGGCGATTTTCTGGGCCTTCCGCGTCTCCGGCGGGCCGGTCCAGGCGAGAGGAGCCCGCCTCGCGGCGGCGCCCGATTTCTAAAATGAGAGAGGCGGCTTCCTCGTCCCGGCCAAGGGCGGTTATCGCCTCAACATAGCGGCGCACCGTGTCGGCGTCCTCAGGTGACGCGAGCACGGCCCGCCGCAACGCCGCCGCAGCGCCCTCGGCATCGCCGGCGGCCGCGAGCGCAATCCCTTGGAGGCGCGGCGTCGCGGCGCTCACACGCGCGGCGTGCAGCATCGCCTTTAGAGCTTCGCCGCCCGCGTTTTTCGCCGCCGCGCCGTATAGCGCTGAGGATTGCTCATCGCTGAAAACCATTTCCGGCGGAAGCGTCGCGTAATCTTCCGCAGCCGCAAGCATATCGCCGCCCTTCGCCTCAAGCGTCGCGAGAGCGAGGCGCGCGCGGGAATTGTCCGCATGCCGCATCAAAACCTCCCGCAGCAACGCCGCCGCGTCATCGCCCGAGAGCAAATTCGCCTGCAAAAGAACCGGCGCCAGAAAGTCAGGCGCCGCCGCCGCCGACAAGGTTAAGGCGCGCACGGCTTTATGCGTATCGCCGAGCCGGGTGAAAGCAACGCCGGCCAAGGCAAGACCCACGGGCGATGAGGGATCTTTCAGCATCCGCGCCGCGCTGGCGCGAAGTCGTGGCGCCTCCCCTGTGCGGATCGCGTCTGCGGCGTCAGCCAGAGCGCGTTCGTCGTCACGCGCTTCTTCAACGCCTCGAAGATCAAGGCCCGGCCCTAGCAGGAATGCCGCAACGCCAACCGCTGATAAATCCCCTTCAGCAGCCGTCAGAGCCTCGAAAGCCGCGTCCGGCGTCACCGATCCCTCACGCGATTTCCTGATCGTCGCCAATGCCGGGCGAAGGGAGGCAAGCCTTGTGAGCAACGCGTCCGCGTCATCCTTCCTTCCCATGTCACGAGCGATGGCGGCGGCGAGATCGAGCGCCGCCCAATCTTTCGGCGCGGCGGAAAGGGTTGATGTCGCGAGCGACCATGCTTGAGCTTTATCGCCGGCAAGGTGCTTGGCGAGGGCGGCGACCAGCCTTGTGCGCTCGTTCCCGTCGGCCCCGCGCGCCCGGTCGATGAGGCGAACAGCGGCAGCCGCATCGCCCGTCCTTAAGCGGATCATCGCGGCGAGACGGTAATCTTCCGGATCGACAGCGCCGCGCCGGCGTTTCTCGCGCGCGGCCAGCATGCGCGCGGCTGTTTCGAGATCGCCTGTGCGCACGGATTTTTCGATGGCGACAAACTCGGTCCGCGACGGTCCTATGCCTGCTTCGGCGGCCCGGAGCGCGGCGGCGTCGGCACTGTCAAAATCATTGGCGTCGAGAGCAAGGCGCGCTCGAAAAAGCCAGGCCTCCCCCGCCAGCGCCTTGGGCCCGCGCAAGGCGGTCGCCAAATCGGCCGAGACGGCACTGCGATCAGCGGTCATCGCATAGACAGCGCGCGCACGAGCAAAAGCGAGATAGGGATTGTCCTTAGCGTTTGCCGCCAAGATCGCTTCGTCAAATCGGCCCTGGCGAAAGCTCGCTTCCGCACGGAAGAGGCTTGACGAAAGGTCGTCGCCGGCGAAGAGGCCCCGCTTCGTGATTTCGGTCAACAGCTCGTCGTAAAGCCCTGCGCCGATTAACGCTTGCGCATACTCGCGCCCGAG